>JAQCBM010000030.1 GCA_027729865.1 Actinomycetota bacterium | reverse complement strand
ATCTCACCCTCCTGGATTTCACTGATCTGATCTGGCGAGAAGATGACACGCGCCGGTCCTTCAACGATGCCTGGAGATGCAGCCATACCTCGCAACTCACCTTCGACGGCGTCGCCACCTCCGAGCCATGCGGTGACACTGTCGGACGTGATTCCCCACAGCATGACGGTGAAGGGCTCAGTGATGACCTCCGGCGGCTCGCCCAATGCAGGGACTGGCTTCCACTTCGCCAGCGCGGCGCACATTTCCTTGCGCTTACTGATGATGGGTGGCCAGTAGCCGGGGCCAGCTGGTGTTTCCGGTGTGGCCCAAGAGTTGTAGTAGTCCCACAACGCTTCCTCAACCTCAGTGCGCTTGAGGTAGAAGATGTCGTCGGCATCCGCCCAGAAACCTTCCTTCACGAAGGTCTCGCCCAACTGACGCATCTTTCGCCAGATGACCGAGTGGCTCCAGTGCTCCACGTAGAAGTTGTGATTTTCCACGTACGGGAACACGGTGCGCGCCAGTCCGAGTTTGCCTTCGAACGCCTCCTTGTCTTCTTGGCTCGTGAGGAGTTCGGTGTACTCGGACACAACACGATCACGCTCTGCCCGGATCGCCTCGACGGGTCGATTGAGATCCACGCCTTGCTGCACCTTTTCGATGTAGCTACGAATGAACTCGAACGGGACCTCGACGTTTTCGATCCAGATCTTGTCGTGGTGGTAGAAGCCTGAGCCGGTCGAGAAGTTGAACCACGGCTCCGCGGATTCCTCGAACGACGCGATCCATGCCTGACCTTCGGACGAACCCTTCAGGATCTGGCAGGTCGCCTCGACATCTCCAGCGGAGAAGGCCTCGGCTACTCCGCTTTCCACCGCCTTGCGTGCAAGCCGCTTGAGCTCATCATCTGGACGGAAGAGGTCCACGTCCACGCCAGCCACCATCTTTGCAATGGCCTGGTCGGAGATGTTCGGGAAAATAGTCTTGCAGAACATGAAGAAGTCCAGGTACGCCGCGTACCCAAGATTCAAGAACTCGAAGTGGTAGTTCCACAGCTTCAGACCCAAACTCACCAAGCGGTGATAGTTGTCCTGCAGGTGGTAGCCGGCACCCAATCCAGCGCCAGACTTCACAACAGCGTCGGCGTCCTCCACCTCTGGCAGCGGCTGGAACTCCAAGGACTCGAGTTCACCAACGAGATCTCGGATCTTGACCATCCACTTGTCGTAGAGGTCATTCCAGTTCATGAAGTAGTGGCCAGCGCGATCGGTGAAGTTAGCAACCCGTTCTTCGATCGTGGCCGGGTCGGCCGGCACTGGCGACAGGTATCCGTATCCATTCAGGATGCGAAATGCGATGCCATTCGCCGGCGGAACCTGGAGATGGCGGGTGTTGTACTGCGATAGCGATGCGATCGCGAACTCGAAGAACGTCGCATCCCACGGCGTCAGGACATTCGGCCAATGAACGCCGTCCTGGAACCAGAACATCGAATCTTCGAAGTCGCGACGACCTTGCGAGAACATCGACGAATACACGTACATCTCTTGCCAGCCCTCGGCACCTTCTGGCGTCTCGATGTCGAATGGGCTCGGGAAGCGATTGGCCATCCCATTTTCCTCTCGTAGAACGGTTACCAGAGCACAGTTAGTGCTTCTGGGCGTGCAATGGATTCATCAAGGTCGAGACGATGCTCGCCATGAAGTCCCCGTTTAAACCCCCACCAGTGGACGTGCGCTGCTGCTTGCTCCAGACGGTTTCCGGCCGAGACTGCAACAGCACCACGTTTCCCCCCTCCGGTAGATCCGCGTCCACGGCCCACTCGATGTCCTGCGGGCAGCCGTAGTGCTTCTCTGCGGCCTTCGCAAGCGTGGCGATGGCCTTTATTTGTGCATCCGTCAAGCTTGGCGACGTAGCACGTTCTTCATCCGTCTCGACCTTTTCCACGGTGTCGTGGTCGGTCAGACGAAACTCATGGTTCTTCGATGAAATGTTGCGCTTGCCTATCTCGAACATGACTTTGTCGATCAGGAAGTTGTCGGGTGTCACTTCTCCGGACACCACCGCTTCGCCGAAACCCCAAGAAGAGTCGATGCAGATCTGCGAACGATCACCGTCCGTGGGGTTGAGTGTGAACGCCACCCCGGCAGAGACAGGGCGCACCATCTTCTGAATGACGACGCTCATTTCTACGGTCTCGTGTTCGTAACCCATCTCGGCGCGGTAACACGTGGCTCGATCGGTGAACAGGCTCGCCCAACAACGGCGAACGGCATCAACCACAGCATCACCACCGCGAATCCACAGGTAGGTGTCATGTTCACCGGCAAAAGAGGCGTCGGGAGAGTCCTCACTTGTTGCCGAGGAACGCACCGCAACCGGCACCTGCTCGGTTGAAGACGTCTGGCAAAGCTCGTCGTAGGCATTACGTAGGTCCTGCTCCACCTGAGAGTCCATCGGCATCGCAGCAATCGCTTTGCGGATTTCCTTGCAGCGTTCCTCGACCATCGCGGTGTCGTTCGTATCGAGGCCATTGAGCAAGGAGGTGAGTTGTGAATCGAGTTGCGCAGCATCCTTACTCACCCGGAACGCCTGAGTAGTGAGGACGAATCCCGGAGGCACCGGCAGACCAGCGCCCGTCATTTCACCCAAACTGGCACCTTTGCCACCCACCTCGGGCTTCATGCCGTGCCAGTAACTCTCGAACCACATGACTGAACTCATCGTTGTTCCTCCTCGCGCAATGTGCGGGGAAGAGCTCGACCGCTCAGCCCTTCCCACCAGTCTGGAAGTTGATCGAGATCAGGTACCTGCACCTCCTGCACACGATTGCGGTAGGCGATGAAGGCAGAGTTGCCTTGAACGAGGCGCACAATCACCTCTTCGGTGTTGTACGGCTCGCCGGGGTCGTAGCCAAAGGCGCTGATGGCGAAAACGCGGATCGGTCCGGAGTGTGTGCCGACGATGATGCGATCACCCGGGTGCTCACGTTGAATCCGCTGAATCCCCGCCCAGAAGCGACGCACGGTGGCCGACGGCGGTTCGAAGTTCAACATGGGAATCTGCGTCCACAGCGTGATCGGATCGGCGCCGCCTTGCTGGGTCTTCCAAAATCGGTCCATCTCCACAAGCCAGGTGGGCCTGTCGCCCATGGCCACGCGTTCGTACTTCTCCATCTCACGCTTGTAGAGACGGAATGCTCCTGTGACATCGCGTAAGCCCTCAGGTGTCCAGACTTGGAAGTTGCGAAATTCCTCCATTGCCTCGACTTCAGAGATTTCCGCCTCCCGGCCCCACATAGTCAGGCCGTCGAGCAGACCCTTGCGGATTCCTTCAGATGTTTGCCGCGCACGGTTGGTATCAGCGCAGACGATGTGCACACGCTCCCCCTCGCGGATCGACTTGCTGATGTCGAAACCGCGGCGGTGCACCTGCCAACTGCCGAGCGGCGTAAGGCCGCTTTCGGTGGAGTAGCCCTGGGTCTCACCGTGACGAATGATGTGTACCTGGGTGACGAGAGCCGGACCGGACTGCTCCTTGTCTTCCGGCACGATCTCCTTGGTCTTGGTGATCTGCGCCTTAGCCATCGTGACGCCGAGGTCGTGGCCCTCCCACAAAGGCAGCGGTGTTTCCAGGGCATTGGCACCTGAGCGGCGATCGCGGAAACGACGCAGATACAGCGGGGTTTCGTCTGTTCGTTCGCGATCGATCGTCTCGTGGCGCTTGCCTCCGTGTGATTCGCGTTCTAGGTACTTTTGCAGATAAGCCGGCGGATCGGTGCGATCCATGTGCGGCAGTCGCGGACGTTGAGTGCCACCGTCCGCGGCAATCTCCTCGATCTGTTTCTCGTCAAGTCCAGCGTCATTCACGTTCCTGATATCTGCTGCAGTCATCGTCATCCCCTAGCTGTGCACCGTCAGGAACTGTTGATTCACGACACCGTCGTAGTAGAAGATCGCTCGACCCATCTCGGCTTCAGTCCACGTGATGGGTGGCTCCTCGGGATCTACGCTGTAGCCGCCTGTGAATGCTTCGTTGCGGTTGCCCGCTGGATCGAAGAAGTAGACGCAGTGGCCACGGGTTGCACCGTGCCGCGTGGGGTTCGTTTCGATCGGAACGCCGTGGTAGGCCAAAACATCGGCGGTGTCACGAATCGCCGTCCAGTCATCGACCCAGAAGGCGAAGTGATGAAGTCCCTTGTCCTGTCCAGTTACCAGAGCGATGTCGTGCGAATGGTGCGAGTGCTCGAGCCAGGTCGCCACTTGGAAACCGTCGTCCCCGAGAACCTGTTCGGTGAGGTGGAAATCCAGGACGTCTTCCAGGAATGTCGTGCTGCCCGCGACGTCCTCGCACGTGATGAAGATGTGGTCGAGTCGGGGTGGCGCGAATCCAACGAGGTTGATCGGCTTGGGCGGTGGATTCACAAGCGGCAGAAGATTGCCCACCTGTTGCATGCCGTAGACCAACTCCATGGTGTGTCCGCTCGGCATCGTGAAGCGGATCGCCTCGCCGTGCCCTGGGCCGATCTCACCCGCCGCATAGCGAGTAACCGGGAATCCCGCCGCCTCGAGTCGCCCGGCGTAGTGATCGAGATCCTCGCGATAACGCACCTTCCAACCCATGTGGTTCAGGCCGTACGTGGGCTCGTTGGTCAAGATGACCGAGTGATGCTGGTGCTCGTCCCAGCATTTCAAGTAGATGCGGTCTTTCTCGCGGGCGGTTTCGTACAGACCGACAACCTCGGTGTAGTAGGCAGTTGCCAGTTCCAGATCCGGCACCCGGATCTCTACATGCGATAAACGAAGGATTCCCATGAGTCATCTGGCCTTTACGTGTGTACCGTCATGAATCGGGTGTTGAGTTCACCTTCGTAGTAGAAGACTGCCCGCCCGATTTCGTCCTCGGTCCAGGTGATCGTGGGGAAGTCCGGGTCCGGCCGGTAACCACCGGTGAATACCTCGTTGCGTGTCCCGAGGGGGTCGAAGAAGTAGATCGTGTTTCCGCGCGTGATGCCATGCCGGGTTGGGCCCACGTCGATCTGAATACCGTTGTATGCCAGTACGTCAGCAGAGCGACGAACGTGATCCCAGTCATCGAGCCACCAAGCGAAGTGATGCAGGCCGCCGTTCTTTCCCGAGACGATCGCCAGATCGTGCGGACTATCGGTGACCGTCATCCAGGTGGCGGCCTGATGGCCCTGTCCGTCGAGCAGTTGTTCGGTGGTGCGGAAATCGAAGACGTCTTCGAAGAACTTCGTGGAGTCACCCACTTCCTCTGCTGTTACGAGGAGATGGTCCAAACGAGGCGGCGCGATGCCCGTCAGTCCTTCCACGTGCAAGGACGGATTGACCGATGCGGTGGCTCGTCCGACCATCTCAAGATCGGCGACCAATTCCATGGTTTGCCCCGAAGGAGTCTCGAACTGGATTGACTCCCCCTGGCCGACGCGCTCCCCCTTGGACACGCGGCGCACCGGGAAGCCGTACTGATTGACGCGGCGTTCGAGCTCGGCGAGGTCATCCTCTCGATCGACCTTGAAGGACATCATGTCGAAACCGACGCGCGGTCCGTATATGAGGCGCAGGGAGTGGTGGTTGGGCTCATCCCAACACTTCAGGTACACGGAGTTCTCGTCCCGCTCGGTTTCGAGCAGACCGATGACCTCGGTGTAGTAAGCCGTTGCTAGATCCAGATCGGTCACGGTCACATCTACGTGCGCCAGCCTCTGCAGACCCATGGATTGTTCACTCCTTCATGTGTGTCTCACAACACAGCATCGACATCGTGGTGCGTGACCGTAAGCGGAATGTGTCCCGCATGGAAGTACGCTGTCCCATCTACAGGAACACTCGCTGCTAGCGTCCCGGCTCATGGCAGGCAGCCCGGAGCAGATGCGCACCGCGATGGGCGATTACGTGCGCGCCGTGCACCAGGCCTACCTCGACGCCGCCGAGACCCTGCCCCCCGCCGACCGAGCCCGGCTTCCGCTCTTCACGGATCAACCCTTCACCGTCATCGCCGTCGGAACTCGCTATTTGCACGTCCTCGGCACCACCGAGCAGTTGCCGGCACCCGCGGGCCCAGAGGTGAGCATCGAGGACCATGTCGACGATCTGCGTTGGACACTTCGCTTCTTCGATCCGGTGGTCGCACCCGCACTCGGGCTCATCGATGAGAAGGAGCACCCCCAGCCTGAGCAAGTGCGCGAGACCTTGGGCGTGCGATCTGTGCTCTATCACCTCTCGGTGCCACCGGGGGGCGGTCTCACCGGACACCACGCTCAGCACGCAGGAACCGGACTCGCACACTCCCACGCTGCAGCAGACCGCGACTTCACGTCGCTTGCGAATCTGAGCCCACGTCAGGGTCCCTTAGTTGCGGAGATGTACGCGGCGCACGTGAATCACATGCCCACCGCCCTACGTCTATTGGCGAACGAGTTCCTAGGCGAAGCAGTACTCAGCGCCGACATGACAGACATGACCGACATTCGTCGCCAAACGCTCGAACACGCGCGACAGGCATGGGCATGAGCGACGAGACCCCCACACCCCGACGCGCACATTCGACGCTCTCGAGTGTGCGCAATGCCGCACGGTTACTGAAGGAATTCTCCAAAGGCAACCGTGAACTCGGAGTCACCGAGTTGTCTCGCAGGCTCGGCGTAGGCAAGAGCACCGCGCATCGTCTTGTGAACACGCTCGCCGAGGAAAAACTCCTCGAACAAGATCCCGATACCGGCGCTTACCGTCTCGGCCTCGCGATGTACGAACTCGGCACGTCGGTGTACTGGCACACCGATTTGCACGAGGCATGCACGCCTGTTCTCGATCAACTGCGCAACGCCACCAAGGAAACCGCCCAGGTGGCTGTACTCGACGGACGCGAAGTCGTGTACGTGGAACGCCGCGAGAGTCCACAGACGCTGCGCCTGTTCGGACGCATCGGCCACCGCAATGACGCACACGCAACCAGCACCGGAAAGCTCCTCCTGGCCTTCTTGCCACCAGAGGAACTTGATCGGACGCTGCGCGGCTGGCGTCTCACAGCCAAAACTCCATACACGGTGACGAAAATCGAAGATCTGCGCAAACAGCTTCACGTCATCCAATCCCAGGGATGGGCTGAAAACATCAATGAAGCCGAGTTGGGTGCCGCGTCAGTATCGGCGCCCATCCGTAACGGTTTGGGTGAAGTGATCGCCGCCGTGTCGATTGCCGGACCCGTCCAACGACTCGGCGGTGAATCACTCCGCCGATTCGCCCGTCCTTGCATCGAAGCCGGACTTGCCATCAGCCGCCGTCTCGGATACCGAGACTCCAAGGGAGGACGTCTGTGACCACACTCACCGATACGCAAGCCAAGGCATTCGCCGATGCCCTCTACCAAGCACGCCGTGATCGAGCTCCGATTGATGCCTTCACGGCGTCCATACCGGAACTCGGAGTTGCTGAGGGCTACGCAATCCAGCAACACCTCGTTGATCGACTCTTGTCGGATGGCGAGCAAATCTGTGGATACAAGCTCGGTCTCACGTCGGCACCCATGCAGCAACTGCTCGGTGTGGGGCAGCCAGATTTCGGACCGGTATTCGCCAGCACTGTTCATCGCGACGGAGCGATCATCAACACAGGCGATTTCATCGCACCTCGCGTAGAGGCCGAGATCGCAGTAATCCTGGATGCAGATCTCAGCGGCCCCTACTGCACCGCAGCGGATGTCTTCACCGCCACCCGCGGGCTTGTGGCCGCAATCGAGATCGTTGACTCACGCATCAAGGACTGGAAGATCAAGATCGCCGACACCGTGGCCGATCTGGCAAGCAACGGAGCTATCGCACTCAGCAGCACGGTTGTTCCGGTCACTGATCTCGATCCCCGACTCATCGGCATGGTGTTCACCAAGAACGGCAACGTCGTTGCAACGGGCGCTGGGGCCGCCGCACTGGGTGACCCGCTCGCCGCCGTCGCGTGGCTTGCGAACACCGTGGCACCCATGGGCGTCACGCTCCCCGCGGGCAGCGTGATCATGACCGGGGCACTGCATGCGATGACCCCCATCGCCGCAGGCGACGTCTTCCGAGCGGAATTCGATCACCTCGGACCCATCACCCTGAGAATCCAAGGAGAGGGGAACTGATGCCCAAGCGTTGCGCGATCGTGGGATCGGGGAACATCGGCAGCGATCTCATGTACAAGATGCTGCGAAGCGACGTTCTAGATCTGGTGGCCGTCGTTGGCATCGATCCCGAGAGCGACGGCCTGGCACGCGCCCGCGAAGCGGGCCTCGAAGCTCCCCATACGGGTCCGGACTGGATCTTGGAGAACGCCCACGACATCGACATGATCTTCGATGCGACGAGCGCTTACGTCCATGTTCGGTACTACAAGAAGTACGCCGAAGCCGGCATCACGGCAATAGACCTGACTCCTGCGGCACGCGGGCCCAAGGTGATTCCGCCGGTCAATCTGTACGACCACCTCGATGCACCCAACATCAACATGGTGACGTGTGGCGGGCAGGCCACCACTCCGATGGTCTACGCGATCAGACGTGCGATCGAAACGTTGCCCTACGCCGAAATGGTGTCCACCGTTTCAAGCAAGTCCGCCGGTCCGGGCACGCGGCAGAACATCGACGAGTTCACCAAAACCACCTCCACGGCCCTTCGCGAGATCGGCGGCGCTGAGCACAGTAAGGCGATTATCGTGCTGAACCCGGCCGAGCCGCCCATCCTCATGCGCAACACTGTGTTCGCAGGCCTTCCCGAGGGCTCGGACCATTCGGCCGTCTTGGACTCGATCCACGAGATGGCGGCCGAAGTTTCCAAGTACGTCCCCGGATACCGGCTGAAGAATCCGCCGGTAATCGAAGAGGGCCCGTTTTTCACGCCAGGTGGCGAGGTTCCCCACCGCGCCGTCGTTCTCTTGGAAGTGGAAGGCGCCGGCGATTACCTGCCCACATACGCGGGCAACCTTGACATCATGACCGCCGCCGCCATGCGTGTCGGGGAAGCAGTCGCCCACGCACAAGAGGAGGTGCCCGTATGAGCGCCAGCACTGATCAAGCATCGGTGGACTACCGCCTCATCGATTCAACGCTTCGCGATGGCTCTCACGCGATCAGCCATCAATACGACGCGGACCAAGTCATCGCCATTGTTCGCGGCCTCGACGCAGCTGGCGTGCAGGTCATCGAAATCGCGCACGGCGACGGCCTTGGTGGATCCAGTTTCAACTACGGCTTCTCCAAAGTCGATGAGAAGGAACTCATCGCACGGGCTTGCGATGAAGCGAAGAACTCCACGATCGCCTGTCTGCTCCTTCCTGGGATCGGCCTAGCCGACGACCTCAAAGATGTGCGCGAGCTTGGGGTGGGCATGGCGCGTATCGCCACGCACTGCACCGAGGCCGACATCAGCGAACAGCACATCAAGACGGCCAAGGAACTTGGTATGGAGACCATCGGCTTCATGATGATGGCGCACATGAACTCCCCGGAAGGCTTAGTGGAGCAGGCACTGCTCATGCAGTCCTACGGGGCAGACGCGATCTACATTGCCGACTCTGCGGGCGCTATGACCACCGAAGATGTGCGGCGCCGAGTCAATGCACTCGTCGAAGCACTCGAGGTGCCCGTTGGTGTCCATGCCCACAACAACCTTTCGATGGCTGTCGCCAATTCGATCGCGGCATACGAGGAGGGTGCATCCAATCTCGATGGCACGAGCGCCGGATTAGGTGCCGGAGCCGGAAACTGCCCCACCGAGATCCTCGCCGCCGTATCGAATAAGTACGGAATAAGTACGGGCGTTGATGCACTGAAACTTATGGATGTCGCCGAAGAAGTGGTGCGGCCGATGATGCCGCGGCAACAGGTGATCGACCGAGCTGGCCTGATCCTGGGTTACGCGGGCGTATACGGATCCTTCCTGCTGCACGCCCAACGCGCAGCCGAGCGCTACAACGTTTCGCAAGCCGAGATTCTCCTAGAACTCGGGCGTCGGCAGGTGGTGGGTGGTCAGGAAGACATGATCATCGACGTCGCTTTGGAGTTGGCGCGCAAGCACGCTGAAAAGGAGGGCAAGTGAACCAGTCCGAACTCGCCGACCGGCTTATCCGCGCGGCACAGGATCGTGTCGCTACGACTCCACTGACGGATGAGTACCCCGATCTCGACGTCGCTACCGCGTACACAATCCAAGACGCAGTGGTCGCCGCTCGCAAATCTGCTGGCTTCGAAGTGGTCGGGGCGAAGTTGGGTCTGACAAGCGCCGCTAAGCAGCAGCAGATGAACGTCGATGAACCTCTCTACGGCTGGCTCACGCACGATATGCAGATCGACACCGGTGAAGTGTTGATCTGCGACAACTTCATCCAGCCGCGCTGCGAACCCGAAGTCGCCTTCCTACTCGGCGAGGACCTCGAAGGCCCCGGA
The DNA here is from genome assembly GCA_027729865.1 of Actinomycetota bacterium. Lineage (GTDB taxonomy): Bacteria > Actinomycetota > Actinomycetes > S36-B12 > S36-B12 > S36-B12. Next base: position 1,470 of record JAQCBM010000030.1, on the reverse strand, counting down.
GTCACGGCAGCGCGAGTGCTTGCCGCTACCGATCTGGTCTTTCCTGCCGTCGACGTCTTGGATTCCCGCTTCGCCGGGTACTCCTTCAAACTCCCAGATGTAGTTGCCGACAACTCTTCCTGTGCAGGCTTCGTCCTCGGCGGTCAAGGGATCGATCCCGCGGGATTCGATCTGCGCTTAACCGGATGCGTCTTCGAGAAGAACGGTGAACTCATCGCGACGGCTTCCGGAGCAGCGGTCTTAGGACATCCGGCAGCAAGTGTCGCGTGGCTCGTCCGGAAACTGTCCGAACGCGGGCAGGGCCTGGAAGCCGGTCACATCGTGTTGTCCGGATCGATGACCGAGGCTATTGCCGTGGCACCGGGCGATGTCATCACCGCACGCTTCGACCGACTCGGCACCGTCGAGATTCCCTGCGGATAGGAGAAGTCCATGCCCTTCGTTCAAGTGACGATGATGGAAGGTCGCAGCATCGAGCAAAAGCACGAGCTGATGAAGCGACTCACTGAGGCAGTCGTCGAAGCCTTGGGAAGTGACCCAGCGCGCGTTCGAGTGGCCATCTACGAAGTCACCCCCGATGAGTGGGCCGTTGGTGGCGAAGCCATGTCGAAGATCAACGCCAAGAAGTAAATCCATCGTGTGGCACCGCGCTCTTCCGGTGAGCGAACTCACCGAGAACAACGCCCAGCGCTTGACGTTCGACAGTCAGGACGTGTGCCTGACCTTGATCGACGGTCGCGTTCACGCCATCTCCGATGTGTGCCCGCACCGCGGGGCTTCACTCAGCGAGGGAATCGTGCGCGACGGCTGCGTCACGTGCCCATCGCACCTGTGGCGATTCAGTTTCCTTGACGGTGCGAAGCAGGCCGACGATCGAACTCGAGTGCCGGTCTATCCAACGCGCATCGTCGATGGGGTGGTGGAAGTGGACGTTCCACCGCTACCGCCCCAGCGCAGCCTGCGCGAAGTACTTCTGGCCCACGCTCGCGGTGAGTCACTAGATGAAAGGAGAGCGATGTGACTGCTCGGGGACTCTTGCTGGACGTGGGCGTCGTCTTCTTCAAGTCGGCATGGGAGATCGCCGACGATTACGAGCGGCTTCGAGGGCTGCCCGCGGGGACGGTAGTGGGCCGTGGGCCGCTGGATCCTGAAGGTGACGAGCGCTGGCAGCGCTATCTGGGTGGAGAAGCAACGGAGCGTGAGTACTGGTTGGACTTCGCCGCCAAAGCACAGGCCAACGGTGCTCCTTTAGATGGTCACCCCACCTTGATGCGCGCGATGTTCCAGACTCCGGGAATCGAAGTAACGCGGCCAGAGGCCATCACGCTCGTGATCAAGGCTCGTGCGGCTGGTCTGCCGGTAGGCATCTTGACCAACGAGTTGATGGACTTCCAGGGACGCGAGTGGGTCGAGTCGCAGGACTGGTTCCCATGGTTCGGGGTCCTCATCGATTCGACCGAACTGGGGATC
>JAQCBM010000029.1 GCA_027729865.1 Actinomycetota bacterium | reverse complement strand
TGTTCTCGCTAGGAACAGGAGCACTCACGGTCTCTGAACTGCGGACCCTTCTCAACCTGAAAATACTGACGCCCTAATTGGTATTCACTAGAAGTTGACTACCGCAAAGCCTCATAAACAGTGTGGCTTGCCCCCATTAAGCTTCCTCGCAGTGAACCAGATCGGGGCTCGAGCGTGGGTAGTCCTCACCAAGAGTGAGGACGAACGGTCATGGTCTGCCAACACTGGCTACGACGACTCTGTGGGGCGCTACTACTCCTACGACTCAAACGTGAGCCGCTACCGCCAGGTGCAAGCCGGCGACCTCGTGGTCATCCGTGTCGACGACTACGTGGCTGGATGGTCGTTTATCGACGACATCGAGGTCATACCGAATGTCACCAAAGAGATCTCTCGCTGCCCCCGGTGCCTGAAGACCAATTTTCGACAACGGGCAACTATGCGACCGAAAAATGTCTGTAATGCATGCGGTTCCGGATTTGAGGATTCGGAGCGGGTGACTGAGTTGAAGAACGTCACGGCATACCGAGCAAATTACGAGCGCAACTGGGTTGAGGCCGCTCGTCCGGTGGGCTACGACCAACTGAAGGAAGTCTCACAGACCACGGAGACCTTTAATGCGATTCGCCCCCTCGATCCGGCCAAGATGCCCGGGTTCCTCGAATTGGTTTCGGGACGGTCAACAGCAATCAAACCGGACCTCATTCTCGGAGATTCAGCTGTCATTCTCGGCGGACACACTGTCGGGTTAACTCGCCGTCGCATCGGCCAGCGCAAGTTCCGTTTCTCTATGATGGAGCGCTTTGGAGAGAACTGCGCCTTTTCCGGCCCTCAGCCACCACAGGTTCTCGAAGCGGCTCATCTGTACAGCTTCTCTGAACGGCCAACTCACCAACACGACGGTGGGCTGCTTCTCAGACGAGACTTCCACGCACTATTTGACGCAAAACTCTTGGCAATTCATCCCAAAACGTGGACGATAGATGTCGCTCCAAAGATCAGAGATTTCCAAACGTATGCCCGTCTTCACGGATCAGAGATCCACGTTCCTAAAAATCGGCGCCCATCAAAAGAGTTGGTGTCCAAACACTACGAGGAAGCACTAAAGGTTTTTGGTTAGTAAACACGAGCAGTCGAAACTCGAAGCTGAATACTTGCATCGATGAAGGTTTCAACTAGTTGGAACAGGCATGGACAATGACGCCTACACCCAGCAAGTTGTGCAGGATTTGACTTCCTACCCTCACTATTCTTTCCACGAGTACGAGAAAACTTCGTGCAAGTACTCTTCAGTGCGATCCGTCAAGCGTGTCAGGCCAAGAGCGTCCAACATCGCCCGGAACGCCTCTTCTGAAGCAGTAGAAAAGCCAAGTCCACTTGCCAACTGCTGCAGCTCAGACCGCGGCACCTCGATAAGCACTCTTGGGCCGAGTTCTCGAAGAACAACCGGCGGCTTCCCCGGCAGATACAGGGTCTTGCTCACTTGATCCTTGGTCGAGTCGTCCAACTGCGCAATCAACCCATTCTTTTGAGCTCTGAAGAGTGCCTTGTTGAGCGCGACGCGCATGTCTCTCCCAACTCGATGGTGACCAGAGCCCTTCACATACAGCTGGTATGCACGCCAAGTATGAATTGGACCCTCGGCTGCGACGATGTCTTGAAGCCCTTCGATGACTTGGCCCACCGTTGCAAACTCGAGTTCAGGAAGCGGCCTAGGGGTCCAAATTGAATAAGGGGATAGCAGATTCGCTCCGGAGGGTTTCGGGGCTGCCTTGTCGATTGGTGCGAGGGTCAGTTCAGGTTGGACATCGAGTATCGGCGACAATCCACTCTCAACTTCCAATGCCTCGTCCGTCACCGACATTTCTTCGGGAACCCGCCCATCGACCGTTGTTGCATGCTCAACAGAAGGCTCTTCCGAGACGCGGTCCAAGGCACTGACACCAACAAGGGAGGCGGACCGAGCAGATACCTTCCCGGCCCCGGCCGTAGCGACCACCTCCAGGACCGTGGAGGCCTGGCGTGCCTCCGCCCACTCGTCACTCGGTGGAATTCCAAGTTCATCAAGACGATCCCACAGCGGCTGAAGCGCTGAATCTGGATTTCGGTAGAAGGCTGAGCCCCGAATCCTTTCGAACGTCCATCCCGCACGTTCGAGCACCAACTGTCGCTGATAGTCCTGAAGCCACACATCGGGGCCATGCCATCGATCTCCGTCACACTCGACTGCCAGTCGGGAATCCGGGCCTTCCACCACGATGTCGATGCGAAAGCGACCGACTTTGTACTGGGTACGAACTCGCTTGAAGCCCTTCCCAAGAATCCTTTTCAGAACTTCTTTTTCGAACTCCGAATCGGTCACAAAATCATCTGTACTGACGGTGACTTCAAAGGGCTTACGGCAGTGGTTGATGAGTGCAGCTCGGAGATCTCCTTTTGAAAACTCATCTGCATCTATTGAGTGCACTACCCACAATTGGTTTCGGGCCCGAGATGCTGCAACGTTGATTCGTCGTAGATCGGCCTCTTTGCTCATCGAGCTGAGCCTCACAGTCGATGTACTAGGGTCTACGGCCACGACGGTTGAGATGACGATGATGTCTCGCTCATCTCCCTGGAAATTGGCGGGCTCACCGCATCGAATCTCTCGCCTGCTCATTTCATCTGGACCGAGCCGGTCAAGAAGCTTCTCCCAAATGATTTTGCTCTGCGAAGTTCCAAGAAGCGAAATTACACCGAAGGTCATGTTGTCATAGTCAGGATCTCCGCAAAGGCGTTCAATCAGATCGACAATGGCTTCAGCCTCCGGCTCGTTAACGTCGCCCTTTCGGTAGCCATCGACAACTTTGATGGCCCCTAATGGTCTCCAACCAGGAGTCGGCGCTTGGTCGCGAAGTGGAATAACCCTTTCGTCATAGACGTGCTCGTTCGAAAATCGAATGATTTCGGGTAGGCATCGGAAGTGCTCCGTGAGCATGATTTCGCCGGGAAACTTTTGAAAGGCGATGTCATACAAGCTGGCATTGATGTCAAAAAGTGTCTTGTAATTGCGGATCGACGACAGATGATCATCAAGTAAGTCGAAAAATGCTTGTTGAAGCGCGCCCACATTTTCGGGACTGGTCTGCTTGTCGTCCCCAACAATGATCGTTGATTTAGCAAGCGCCAAGAGGGGAATCGCCTCGATACCTATTTGAGAGGCCTCGTCGACGACCAAGAGGTCAAACGGCGGGGTATCTGAGGGCCGGAAACTCGATAGTGCGCGACCGGTCGTCATGACCCAAACGGGTACGGCATCCTTCGATTCATTCAAGGCTTGCCGAATCTCTTGAATCCATCGAGCCGCGTACTTGCCACCGGTCTTGCCAAACCGCTTAAAAGCGGTGAGGTAACGGTTAAGCGCACTGCGCTCCTTGTCTCCCAAGTTGTCCGCCAAACCCCGCCAGGCCTTCTCCGCAACCAGTCTCGCAATACACCTCAGTCGATCTGAGCTCAATGTCTCTAGAGCCTTCTGCAGCTCGGCCGGGTCATCTGAATTCGCTATTTCGTCAACCCAACAATCAAGCTGTCGCCACTGCCATGCCGAATCAAAGTCAGATGGTCGACGACCCAAATCCGGATCTCTGGAGATCTGATCGGCCCATATTGGCGCCACGGAACGCAGACGGTCCCTCAGGGCTCGCAGCTGCTTTGCCCTCGGAGAAACCTCCTGGAGCTCGAGCACCTCGGTGCGCAATTCGTCCCACCGCTCTGTCGAACGCCTGTCCAGCAAATCAACAAATTTCGACCACAGCAGAGATGCATCCGGCGTAGCGGCCCCCGCCACAAGGGCGCTCCGTAGATGATCGATCTTGCCCTCCGTGGAACGGGATCTGCCGTATTGATCAGCTACTCGAACCGCACTAATCAAGTCTTCTATCTCTGTGATGGACAAAGTTGGCGGTATTAAGAGGCCCGAATCAGATAGGTGACGTTGAATCTCAGCCGCGCGGGAATCAGATTCGATTAGTGCGTCCAAATCGTCGAGCAGACCTCCAAGGTTGATTTCCGGCTGGCTGGTCTCCAATTCAGGTGCGCCGACATTTAGAAATCGATTTTTCCACCGCGTGATGACGCGATTACGAAGCGTCTGCCGGCGAAGGGCCGAGAGGCAGAGCTCAACCTCATCGACCATCAGCGGAGGATGACCATCTACCGAACACTCACTAAGCGACTTCTTGACGTCACTGGCAAAAAATCCGAGCTTTCCCTTACTACCTAGGCGGTCCTTTGCGACACTGAGGTTGATTTCTAAGTCAGGCTGAGGGTTGGCCGGTATGGAGATTGTGTGCGCTTCCAACCCTCTATTGAGCGTGAGGATCTGCTCTCGTTCGGCAACCAGCGATTCAACGAAATCAATCCATCCAGGTTGCAGCTGTGGATCTACTAGTTGCTGGAGAACGACCTGTAACCATCCCGAGGACGCCTTCTTCCGATACTCGAGCTCTTGAACAAGACGGTTCTCCAAATCTTGGAGTTGAGCTGAACCGGCGGCCTCCGCATTTTCGAGGTTGCGGATTCTCTGCCCGACCAAGTGCAACGCCTCTCTCACAGCATCAACGGTCGCAAACCACGATGCGAGCTCCTGCCCGGTGGGGAGCTGAGCCAAATCCGGCAACAGATATCCGCAAGCTTCAGCAGTGCCGATGCCGACTTCCCTCAACAACAGGAGAAATTCAGAGAATTCTCCTGCCTTGAGAGGCGGTGGAGTCGTCACATCTATTCGGTCAGGGATGTATCCAAGCTCGTCGGAATTTCGCACCGTCCATTCAGCCGCCTGTGCAGGAGTTGGATCCGACAACGCCGACCACGTTCCATTGAGTTGGGCGACTTCGCGCGCACGGGCCTCTCGTAATCGGTGAGTTGTCTCGGCAATACGTCGATCGATTGCATCGAGTTCCGAGGTGAGTCTCGCGATTTCATTGTCGGACAATGAGCGATCCAAACCAGTGACATGAGTCTGAATTTTGTTGATCGACGATTCAAGCCGACGCCTTCCACTCTCGTCATTTCCTAAGACCGAGACCGTTAAATCGCGGATTCCTTCCGGAATCTTGTCTGACAAAACACGAAGGGCCTGCTCCTTTTCGGCTACTACCAACACTCTCTTGCCATGGGCCACGTAATGACTAATGATGTTGGCGATTGTGTGAGATTTACCAGTGCCGGGAGGTCCCTGGACCGTCACGCCCGGCCTTGATTGCGCAAGGCGAAGTATTCTCTCCTGCTCTTCATTGGTCGGTTTCGGGAGCAGGAGTTGCGCAGTGTCACCACGGCCTTGGTCATCCTGTACAGCTGACTCTGAACTTTCCGAAACAAGAAGGGACGGTTCGTCGATGACAACGGCTTTCAGGGGGCTCGGCACCTCCGAGCCCGACTCATAGAGGTTTCTCATTGCATCGAGAAAGCCTTGGTAATTCAGGTCCCGGCGACGAACAAACAAGACCCAACTCGAATCTGCGTTGGGCACCGAGGAAAGCTGAGCAGCATCCGGGGGCTCGACAAAAACCGAATCCTGACTCAGAGAGCGGGTGATCCGTCTTAAGAGGTTCGGTTGCGAAACCTCACTCCAGGGGTCGACCACATCAGTTATCTCCTCCAGCGATTGGCGGGCCAGATTAAATGCCTGGCGATCGCTAAGACTCACATCAGACAAATACAAGCTCTCCACGACCAACGCGCCTGCTGGCCTAACAACCAACGAGTTGGCCGTCGATTCGATCTCTATCTCAACCGGGATAGTGAGCAGCGGGTGATCGATCGCGTTTCCCTGCTCGACGCCCCACCTGACTCTGCCGAACCCCCAGACCAACTCAAGACCGTCTCGATCGTTGTTTAGTTGCTCCTTCGCCTCAAAAAGCCTCCGGTAAAGAGCTTTCACGACTTCGACTTCTGACCAGCTCTTGGCCCATCTCTGCCAAGTTGATTCAACCCACTTTTCCGCCTCAATAGCTCGCTCCAGATCTTCCTCCGTCGGTTCGTCAGGAAGACGTACTTCAGGTCGAATGAGTGGCGATAGTCCGATAGCTGCTCCGAGAATCGATTGAAGGTGAATTGGAACCTCTGGGGCGTGGGGTCGCTCGAGAAAGGAAACAGTCAGCCATGATTCGGCGCTCGGCGTGAAATTGATCCCTGGAACCTGCCGAAAATCGTTCTCGCGAAACAACTCAAGGTTGTACCTAGAGATGTCACGGACGGGTGGGTTCTTGCGAGCGTGGAAAGCAGAAAGAAAGTCGAGAAGGCTTCCGACACGAGCCCGTGCTTGTTGCTCAAACTCTGTATTCATGAGTCCCCTGAAAAGACAAACATAGACCGAACCACAATTACGTACTGCTCCCAGTAATCCACCAAGGCCCGGTTCTGACCTCTCTTGAGTCAAAAAAAGGTCGACTTGAAGCAGCCTTAGGTAGTGACAGCCACTCTCCTGCGATTCGCAATCGCAGGAGATGCCAAGTCTGAGTAGTACTTCTCATACTGCTTTTCGAAGCCGCTGGTATACCCGGACGGCGTAGAGGTCCATGAGCGCCTTCTGAAATTCAGAGTCGTCGAGGACCCGTTTGAAGATGGCTTCGTTGTCGTCCATGCGGCCGACGACGGTGCCCATGAACATGCGGTCGAACACGAGGCGGAAGTTCTCGAACTCGTTGTTCTTGGCCTGCGCCGCGACTTCGGGGTCGTGGACCCAGGTGTCCTCGAACTGGTCGAACAGCAACTGGTCGCGCTCGTTCAGGTTGGTGCCGAACTTCTCGTTCAGTGCATCGATGATCTTCGACAACGTTTCGTGCTCGGGGTCGTTCATCTTGCCTTTACCGGAGAAGATCGCTGAGATTGTCCCGTCGCCTTCGGTGAGCGACGCCGACCCGGTCTCGAGTTGCTCGGTGCGCAGGTGGGTGAGGGCGACCTCGGAACCGATATCGATTCGTTCGACGTCCTGGCCGGGCAGCCGGGCCTGCAAGGCGCGCGAGTAGACGTAGTCGCGCTCAAGAGTTGCGTCGGTGAAGTTCACGATCTGGGCGACGAACCCGTACAGCGACACGAACCGGCCGATCAGGTCGCGGAACTCGTCCTGATCGTCCTTGTCGAGGTTCTCGAACCGGGCAAGTGCGGGGTCGAGGCGGGCGTACACCTTGTCGTGGTTCGCGACGTTCCTGCCGGCGAGCAGTTCCGTGACCGCCGCTTCGATCTCATCGGCGTGAATGACCGCATGTGCCATCAGATCGCGATGCGTGTCCCACAGCAGGTTCGGGTCGGTCGGGATCGCCTCGGTGCGCTCGAACCACGGGGTGAACGCCTTCTGGATGTCCTCGGTCTCGTTGCGGAAGTCGAGCACGAACGTGTCGGTCTTCTTCGCCCTGATCCGGTTGAGCCGGGAAAGGGTCTGCACCGCGTTGAGACCGCTCAGCACCTTGTCGACGTACATCGTGTGCAGCAACGGCTGATCAAACCCGGTCTGGAATTTCTCCGCAACGATCAGAACCTGGTAGTCGTCGGTGTCGAACTGCTCTGCGGTCTCCGAGTCAGGGAACGCATTCATGCCAGCCTCGGTGAAGGTGTCGCCATCGTCGAGGACCTTGCCGGAGAACGCCACCAGCGCCGACACGTCGGCGTACTTGTGCTCAGCGATGTACTTGTCGATCGCCTGCTTGTAACGCACCGCATGCAACCGCGATGACGTCACCACCATTGCTTTGGCCTGCCCACCAACCTTGCCGGCGGTGTGCTGCCGGAAATGCTCCACGATGATCTCGGCCTTCTGCGCCAGGTTCGTTGGGTGTAGCGACACGAATCGGGCGATCGCCGCTTTCGCCCGGGCCTTGTCATGCTCGGGGTCGTCGGTGACAGCCTTCTCGATCTTCCAGTAGGTCTTGTACGTCGTGTAGTTCGCGAGCACATCGAGGATGAAGCCTTCCTCGATCGCCTGACGCATCGAGTACAGGTGGAACGGCACATACCGGTCCCCCTCCGGCGTCGACTCCTTACGGCCGAACAACTCGAGGGTCTTCGCTTTCGGAGTCGCAGTGAACGCGAAGAACGAAATGTTCGCCTGTCGGCCACGGCCCGCAACCGACACCGCCAACTGGTCCTCACCATCGCCTCGAGCGGCTTCCTCAGCCGCTTCGGCAGCCTCCGCAGCTGTCAGTGCAGCGTCCTCGTCCTGACCCCTCGAGAGAGCTGCACGCAGGTCCTTAGCCGACTCGCCGGTCTGCGACGAATGCGCCTCATCGACCACGACCGCGTAGCGGCGCGTAGGCGCTTCCGCGATCTTGTCGAGCACGTACGAGAACTTCTGCAACGTGGTGATGATGATCTTCGCCTGCTCACCCGTCAGCGCCTCAGCGAGCTGGGTCGAGTTCTTGTCGATCTTCACCACGACACCCTTGGCGTGCTCGAACTGGTAGATCGTGTCCTGCAACTGACGGTCCAACACCAACCGATCGGTGATCACGATCACCTTGTCGAACACCTTGGTGTCAGTCGTGTCATGCAGGTTCGACAACCGGTGGCAGATCCACGCAATCGTGTTCGACTTCCCCGACCCAGCCGAATGCTGCACCAGGTAGTTCTGACCCGCACCAGACGCCTTCGCCTCAGCCTCGAGGCGCCGCACCGCATCCCACTGGTGGTAGCGGGGGAAGATCGTCACCGCCTGCTTCTTCTTCGCAGCCTTCGAGCCCTTGGTTGGCATCTCGACATGCACGAACCGGGCCAACAAGTCCAGCCATGCGTCGCGCTGCCACACCTGCTCCCACAGATACGCCGTGCGATGTCCGGTGTCTGACGGAGGGTTGCCCGCGCCACCCGGATTACCGGCCCCACCGGAGCCCTGGTTGAACGGCAAGAACCGGGTGCTCGAACCTTCGAGCCGGGTCGTCATCGCCACCCGGTCCGGATCAACCGCGAAATGCACCACCGCACGCTTGGCAAGCGTCACGTTCCCCGGGTCGCGATCCTGGCGGTACTGGGTGATCGCATGCTCGACGTTCTGTCCCGTCAACTGGTTCTTCAACTCTGCGGTCGCAGTCGGGATGCCATTCACGAGCAGAGCGACGTCGAGTGAGTTCTCACTCCCCGTCTCATACCGCAGCTGACGCGTCACCGTCACCCGATTCGACTCGTACTTCAACTGAAGATCGGGTGTGAGGCCGTGCGCCGGCTTGAAGTACGCGAGCTGGACGGTGATGCCGTAATCGACAACACCGTGACGCAACACGTCGACGGTGCCCCGGGCGTCAATCTCCGATGCAAGCCGCTTCGCGAAACCCTTCTGCGCAGCATTCGCATCATTGCCATACCCGCGAGACAGCAGCTGCTCCCACGCCTTCGCCTGGGTCGCGCCAATGAACGCGTAAAGCTCAGCGGTGTCGAGGCCGAGAACCCGGTCGAAGTGCAACGGCTCCGACCGCACGTAACCGCCCGCCAAAAGCGACGACTCCTCGATGGCGTCCTCAAACCCCTTCTCCGACTTGCTCACGCCGCCACCCCCGGAACCTCAAGCTCGCCCGTCACCGCAGCAGTGATCAACGCCTGGCGGTGCTCGCGAAGTAGCTCGATCTGTCGTTGTGTGGTGTCAACGATCTGATCGATTCGATGCAACCGCCCCCAGACTCGGTCGACGATCGCGTCCTGCTCGTCCAGAGGTGGGAGTGGGATCCGGATCGATTCAATGTCGGGCATGTAGATCGTCTTGTGGGTAGACCCCATCGCGAGCCGTCCGAGGAGATCGCCGCGCATCGCCCGCAGACAGAGAAGCAGATAGCGCGGCCGCAGCAGCGGTCCGCATGTCCAAGTGGCGAAGTCCTGGCTCGTGGCCATGTCGGTCGCCATGATGGCCGAATAGCCGGCCGAAGCGGTACGGCATAGGACCACGGTCCCAGCTGGGTGAACGGCCGCCGACGAGTTCGCGATCCCGAGCTGGCTGATCCGTTCGCGAGTCTCGAGGACATACTCCTGACGGTCGCTGCGCATCTCAGCGACCTCACCGGTGGTCACCCACGGGATAGTGCAGTCGACCCACCACCCCGGCTGGCTGCGGCTGGGTGTGTGTCCACTACCGAGACGGGCGACCAGAGTGAGTTTCGCCGTTCTCCAGTGAGTTGGGATTGACGCGAGCCACGGCAAGCCAGAAGTGGCGTTCGGTGCGGCTAGAAGCGCTCCCGCAACACCGAGAGCGGTGGTGACTTCCCGCCGCTCGAGTAACGCATCGATCATTCGCTGCTTCTTGGTGATGAGGGCGTCGATGCGTGCCGTCTCGGTGTCGAGGTAGTCGGCAATCGCCCGCTGTGCCGCCAGGCTGGGCAGCCAGACCTGGCGAGCAAGCGTCTCGGGGACCCGCACGTAGGGTTGGGCCGTTCCGCCCTTCTCCCAGAAGTCCTCGTTGTTCACCAGGTACCAGAGGAAACGTGGATGGTTTCCGGGCTGCGGCATAAGGACGACCGTGTTCGCAACGACACTCCACGCTCCATCTGCTTCAAAGACCTTGCCGCAGCGGGCTCCGACTGCGCTTAGCACCAAACCCGGGCCGAAGTGGGTGGCACGGGGAAGCCAGACATCTTGCCCGGAGGCGCTAAATCCGGGCACGAGGCCCTGATCCGGCGTTGAACTCGCATCACCCTTGATCAGACCTGTCGACACCCCGCCAGCGCGAAGTGCACGCTTGAGCGCTGACGTGGCTGCATTCACTCCGCCACCTCGCGGAGGAGTTCTTGGATCTCGGCTTCGAGTTGCTTGATCTCAGCGTCGATATCGGCGAGGGGTCGGGGTGGGACGTACTTGTAGAAGTTGCGGGTGAGGGGGATTTCGTAGCCGATCTTGGTCTTGTCGTAATCGACCCAGGCGTCGGGAACGTAGGGGTGGACTTCGGTGGCGAGGTAGTCGTTGATGGCGGTGCGGTACTCGATGGTGGCGAGCCGGTCAGCAACGTCGGCTTCCCACTGCACCGAGGTCGCAGGGAGGGGAACGTTCTCGTTGTCGCGTAGGTCCGGGTCTGCTTCGGGGTTGCCTTTGGCGTCGGTGACGATCGTGTCGGCAGGTACCCGAATGAGCTCTGCGAGTGCCTTGATTTCCTTGGCGCCGAGTCCTCCAAATCTCTTCTTCATCTGGCGTTCGGCTTCCTTCTGAGATCCGATGATCTCCGGCAGTTCGGATAGCACCGTGGTGATCGCGTACTCCTCAAGAGGGGAGATTCCGTTCGCATCGAACCATCCCGGGTTCTCGGCGAGACGGACCGCGACCTCGTGTGGCCGCCATTCGCCTCTCGACGGACGGTCGGCAGTGATGCGCATGTAGCCGAACGCTTCGTTCGCGAAGATCTTGACCCGGTCGCTGTCGCGGAACTCGGCGTAGAGGCGGGTGATCTCCTCCACCTGGGTGGGTGAGATCTCCTTGCGCTTCTCGCCGAGGCTCTTGCGCATCTTCGTGAACAGCTCGCGACCGTCGACGAGTTGCACCTTGCCGCGTCGTTCGGCGCTCTTGCGGTTGGTGACAATCCAGAAGTAGGTGGAGATGCCGGTGTTGTAGAACAGCTGGTCCGGGAGCGCGACGACGGCTTCGAGCCAGTCGTTCTCGATGATCCAACGCCGGATCTCCGACTCGCCCGAGCCGGCGGCGCCCGTGAACAGCGGGGAGCCGTTGAACACGATCGCGATCCGCGACCCGCCCTCTTCGACGGGTTTCATCTTCGAGATCATGTGCTGCAGGAACAGGAACGACCCGTCGTTGATGCGGGGTAGGCCGGCACCGAAACGGCCACGGAACCCGAGCTTGTCGGCCTCGGCCTTGACGAGGTCTTCGACCTTCTTCCATTCGACACCGAACGGCGGGTTCGCGAGGCAGTAGTCGAAACTGCGGCCGGCGTGGCCGTCCTCGGAGAAGCTGTTGCCGACCGTGATGTGGGAGGCGTCCTGGCCTTTCAGCATCATGTCCGAACGGCAGATCGCGTAGGTCTCTTCGTTGAGTTCCTGACCGAACACTTCGAGGCGGGCTTGCGGGTTCAACTGGCGCAGATAATCCTCGGCGACGGAGAGCATGCCGCCGG
>JAQCBM010000028.1 GCA_027729865.1 Actinomycetota bacterium | reverse complement strand
CGGGGGTTAGGAGAGCAGCTTCTTGAGTTCGTCGGGGAGCTGGGACAGATCCGGCGGGGTCATCTGATCGGACGATCCACTGGGCGATCCACCGGCCGATCCACCGGCCGATCCATCGAGCGATGCACCCTCGGCTCGGACCCCGGACTCCTGTGCGGCCCGCTTGGCCGGGTTGCCGCTCTTGCCCTTCTTGCCCTTGCGCACGTTCTGCTTGGGCATCTTGCCCTTGGACTTCTTGCCACCGCCCATGCCCGGCATGCCCGGCATACCGCCGCCCTTGCCCATCTGGCGCATCATCTTCTGCGCCTCACCGAAACGTTCGATCAGTCCGTTGACATCGCTGACCTGCGTGCCCGAGCCGCGAGCGATACGCGTGCGCCGAGAGGCGTTCAAGATCTTCGGGTCCTGCCGCTCGGCAGGTGTCATTGACTGGATGATCGCGGAGACGCGATCGAGCTCTCGATCGTCGACCTGATCGAGTTGCTCCTTCATCTCCCCCATGCCCGGGAGCATCCCCAGGATCTTGCCGAGCGAGCCCATCTTCTTGATGGACTGCATCTGCTCGAGGAAGTCCTCGAGGGTGAAGTCCTCGCCGGTTTGGACCTTGCGGGCCATCTTCTCGGCCTGTTCGGCATCAAAGGCACGCTCGGCCTGCTCGATCAAGGTCAGGACATCGCCCATGTCCAAGATGCGATTCGCCATCCGGTCCGGATGGAAGGCCTCGAATTCGTCGAGTTTCTCGCCCACCGAGGCGAACATGATGGGCTTGCCTGTGACGGTCACGATGGACAGCGCCGCGCCACCGCGTGCATCCCCGTCGAGTTTGGTCAGAACCACACCATCGAAGCCGACGTGCTCACCGAATTGCTCGGCGGTGGTCACCGCGTCCTGGCCGATCATGGCGTCGACCACCAGCAGGACGTTGTCCGGCTGAACCGCATCGCGCACTTTGCGGAGCTGATCCATCAACTCCGTGTCGATCGCCAAGCGGCCCGCGGTGTCGACGATCACTACATCATGCAGCGCAGTCTGCGCGTGGGTGCGCGCATCGCGCGCTACTCGAACGGGATCACCCACACCGTTGCCCGGCTCGGGGGCGAAGACAGGAACGCCGGCTCGCTCGCCGACAACTTTCAGCTGGTCCACCGCATTGGGACGCTGCAGGTCGGCAGCAACAAGAAGTGGCGTGTGGCCGTCGTTCTTCAAATGCGCCGCAAGTTTGCCGGCCAATGTGGTTTTGCCAGCTCCTTGCAAACCGGCGAGCAAGATGATGGTGGGTCCGGTCTTGGCGAACTGGATCTGCCGGGTCTGACCACCCAGGATCTCGACGAGTTCCCCATGCACGATCTTGACGACCTGCTGCGCGGGGTTGAGCGCGCCCGACACTTCCGCCGACAGTGCACGCTCCTTGACGCGGGCGGTGAACGCCCGAACGACGGGAAGCGCAACGTCGGCTTCAAGCAGAGCAGTACGGATTTCGCGAACCGTCGCGTCGATGTCCGCTTCAGAGAGTCGGCCTTTGCCACGTAGACCTTTGAAGGTCGCGGCTAAGCGATCCGACAGCGACCCGAACACTTCGGCTCCCTACGACGACGACTGAAACCAACCCTGAACGGCCAGACTAACGCGCGTCCAACGCGGCCTGCACCGTGGTGCGCACGGCGTCGGCGTGATCGTCGCCCAAAGCCGCACCGAGTCGATCGGTGATGAAAAAGGCGTCCACGACCTCCGATCCAAGGGTGTCGATCTTCGCTCCTGTCACCACGGCATCGGCAGCCACGAGGGCTTTGGTAACGCGATACAGAAGTGCCGGCTCATCGTGGGCGCGGACTTCCACAACGGTGTGCGTGCGCGGGGATCGATCGATGAGCACCTTGGGCGGCACCCAATCCCGGCGTAGCGAATTCTCCGCCTCGCGCCGCTGCAAGCGATCATCGATGTCTAAATCACCGGCAAGGGCGGCCCGAAGATCGGAGGCGATGGCCTTCTCGTCTGGAGGATCTCCGAACAGTGGCCGTACGAACCACTCTTGAGCTGCGCGGGGTCCGTCGGTCCGAATTCGCGCTCCACGAATGTGGAGTCGGTGCGTGGACAGCACTCCCGCGACCGTGCTCAAGATGCCGAACCGTTCAGGCGTTGACACAACTATCGAACAACCGTCGTCGGCCGGAACCACGGACACGGAGGTCAGGCCAGTTTCAGCGAGTGCGCTCTCCAGCGCAGGTGACGCCTCGATGAGATCGACTGACTCTCCGTGCAGGGCCGCGGCGCAACGATTCACCAACTGAGCGATCAGCTGACGACGCCATGAGGTTCGCACCGATGGTCCGGTTGCTTCAGCGTCGGCCCAGGTCAAGGCATGGAGAAGTTCCAGCGTCTGCACATCGCGGATGTGCCTGGTGACCGACTCGATGGTCGCAGGGTCATCAAGGTCACGCCGGGTGGCCACATCGGGTAGCAGCAAGTGATACCTGACCAACGAGTGAATGACCGCGGCGTCGGACTCGTCGAAACCCATGCGGGTGGCTATATCGCGAGCGATCGGCGCACCCACCTCACTGTGATCACCCGGGAACCCCTTGCCGATGTCATGCAACAGAGCACTGATCAGCAGCAGGTCTGGGCGATCAACATCGCGAGCACGCTCGGACGCATGAACGGCGGTCATGAGTAGGTGACGATCAACGGTGTATTCGTGGATGGCGTTGCGTTGCGGCAGCGATCGCACCGCCGACCATTCCGGAATCCACCGCTCGAGGATTGCCGTCTGGTCAAGTGCCTCGATCACCGCCACACTCGACTGGCCGGCGCCAAGCAACGAGACAAAGGACTGTCGCATCTCGGCCGACCACGGCTGGGCCGGCGCGTCCACCGATGCCAGGCGTTCGAGTGTCGAGGGCGCGAGGATCACCGAAGCCTGGGCGGCAGCAGCAGCGGCACGCACGGCCAATCCGTGATCGGATTCCGGCGAGGCCCCCCGGGCCAACAGGACTTCTCCCTCACTCACCACCACGCCTTCGGCCAACGGCGTGCGTTCGACTTGCCCAGATGAGGATCGTCGGCCAAGGCGGCGAATGGCCCTCGGGACCACACTCGATGGCCTGCGCATGGTGCGAAGCGCGCGGTACCAGGCGACGTCACTCGTGAAGGCGATTTCACGACCCGCGAGATAGACAGCACGGAGCAGGCCATCGGCGTCGTCGACTCCCGGCAGCGAGTCACTCAGTCGCGCAGCCACCTCGTCTTGCTCTTGCATGGTGAGACGATCACGCATCCCGCGCGCATGCAAGACATCTCGCACGTCCAAGAGCATGGCTGCCGACGCCGGCCATGTTGTCCGCGGAAGGTCCACCACCCAGGATGCGGCCAAGGCGCGCAACGCAACAGCGTCGCGAAGTCCTCCGTACGCCTCCTTGAGTTCGGGCTCCAGCAGTTGCGCGAGGTCTCCAACTCGGCTGCGGCGTTCCATGACCGACTCGTGCAAATCCCCCAAGCGGGTCGACACCCCCGCTCGCCAGTCGCCCAGCACACCCGAGCGCAACGTCTCGGCTAGCCCTGCGTTGCCCGCGATGGGCCGGGCGTCGATCAATCCGAGTAGAACCTTGAAATCCTCGTGCGCGAGCCGGCGCGCCTGGGGCACCGTTCGGACTGCATGGTCCAAAGCCACGCCGGAATCCCAAATCGGGTACCACAGCGCCGAAGCGACTTCTTCGACCTTGCGAGCAGATGTGTCGTGCAGCAAGAAGACATCGACGTCGCTCCGTAGCGACATCTCGCCTCGGCCGTAGCCGCCAACCGCCACTAGACAGAAATCGGAAGGGTCAAGTCCATGACCTGCAACAGCCTCGGTGAACAGGCCTGCGAGCCACTCATCGGTGAAGGCGGTCAGCAGCGCGCGGCGCTCGGACCCTTCAAGATCCGAGCGCCGCGCAATCTGCAGCCGTTGTTCCATATGTGTTAGAGCGCCTCAGCTCCACGTTCCCCGGTACGGACACGAACCACGGTGTCCACGGGTACCGACCACACCTTGCCGTCACCGATCTTTCCGGTCTGCGCGGCACCAACGATGGCATCGATCACGTCCCCGGCACGATCGTCCTCGATGACGATTTCTATCCGCACCTTCGGTACGAGCTCAACTGTGTACTCAGCGCCGCGATACACCTCGGTGTGACCGCGCTGCCGACCGAAACCGGACGCCTCCGACACGGTCATGCCATGCACATCGAGAGCTTCCACTGCGGTCTTGACGTCGTCCAACTTGAACGGCTTGATGATTGCCGTGATCAGCTTCATCACTACACCTCCTTCGTGCGGGCAGCGTGCCCGACACCTGCGAATGCACCACCAGCACCAGAGTCACCCAACTCATAGGCAGTCTCTGCGTGCTCCGCGAGGTCGATTCCGCTGACCTCATCCTCTTCATCGAGTCGGATGCCAATGACCTTCTTCATCACCAGGGCAATGATTCCCGCAAGGACGAAGGAGTAGACCAGCACTCCGGCCGCCGCAATGATCTGCGCGATCAGCAGGTTCACGTTGCCACCGTAGAGCAGACCGTTCTGGCCGCCCTCGGCCGCGATGTCCGAGGCGAGGAAGCCCAGCAGCAACGTTCCGATAACGCCACCGACAAGGTGGATACCGACGACGTCGAACGAGTCGTCGAACCCGAGCTTGTACTTCAGTGTCACTGCCCACGCACAGACGGCACCGGCGATGAGTCCGATCGCGATTGCACCGATGGGTGTCACGTTCGCGCAGGCGGGTGTGATGGCCACCAGGCCGGCGACGATGCCCGATGCCGCACCTAGCGACGTTGCCTTGCCGTCGCGGATCTTTTCCACGATCAGCCACGCAATGCCAGCAGCACATGTAGCAAGCAGCGTGTTGGTAGCAGCGATGGCAGCGGTGTTGTCTGCTGCGTACGCAGATCCGGCGTTGAAGCCGAACCAGCCAAACCACAGTAGGCCAGCACCCAGCATGACCATCGTGAGGTTGTGCGGACGCATTGGTTGCTTGGGCCAGCCCAGGCGACGCCCGAGCACGATACAGACCGCGAGCGCGGCCGCACCGGCGTTGATGTGGACCGCGGTACCACCGGCGAAGTCGATAACGCTCGCACCACCGATGTCCATCATCTCGATCCAGCCATCGCCCCAGACCCAGTGAGCAACCGGGAAGTAGACCAAGGACGCCCAGATGGCCGCGAAGATGATCCACGCGCCGAACTTCATGCGATCCGCGAGAGCGCCGGCAATCAGGCCCACAGTCAAGCAGGCGAACATCGCCTGGAAGACCACGTCAGCCATCAGCGGGTACGCCTCATCCGGCCCCGGTGGCGCAAGAGCCGCTTCCAGACCGAAGTAGTCGGTGAAGCTGCCGACGAATCCACCGTTGCTCGCTCCGTACGCCATCGAATAGCCGTACAGCGCCCACAGAATGCCGACGATGAACAACGCACCGATGACCATCATCAGCATGTTGAGAACGGACTTCGATCTGTTCATTCCTCCATAGAAGAACGCCAGACCGGGAATCATCAAGAACACCAGAGCGGTTGCTGTGAGCAACCACGCGGTTACACCCGAATCCATATAGCTACCTCCTGTTAAGTGGCCTGCGCCGTACTAACAGTGGTGGCTAAGCGTTTCATCGGGTAACGCGCAAAGTTTCGCGTCGGTGACGAAATTCCCCTTCGTGTTTCCAGTGCGTTACAGAAATCGACCGCGAAGGCTCCCCTTAAGCGAGGAGTGCGTCAACGAACTCCTCGGGCTCGAAGGGCGCCAGATCATCCGGTCCTTCTCCCAGGCCAACGAGCTTGACAGGGACTCCGAGTTCCCGCTGAACCGACACGACGATGCCGCCCTTGGCCGTGCCGTCGAGCTTCGTGAGCACGATGCCCGTGACGTCGACCACCTCGGCGAACACCCGAGCCTGCACGAGACCGTTTTGTCCGGTGGTGGCATCGAGGACAAGCAGAACTTCGTCGACCTCGCTGTTCTTCTCAACTACCCGCTTGACCTTGCCGAGCTCGTCCATGAGTCCGGTTTTGGTGTGCAGGCGCCCAGCGGTGTCGATCACCACAGCATCGATTCCCGCCTTCGCCGCCACATCGACTGCTTCGAAAGCAACGGCTGCTGGATCCCCGCCTTCAGGCCCGCGCACCACTACCGCGCCAACCCGATCACCCCAGGTCTGTAGTTGATCGGCCGCCGCGGCGCGGAAAGTGTCTGCGGCGCCCAACAGCACCGTGCGACCATCCGCCACCACTACACGCGCGAGTTTGCCGGTGGTGGTGGTCTTTCCAGTCCCGTTCACCCCCACCATCAAGGTGACGGCCGGTCGCCCGGTGGCCTTCGTGATCACTGCGCGATCCATGGAGGGATCGACCAACGCCAGCAGTTCCTCACGCAGCAGTGCTCGGACCGCATCCGGTGACGTCACACCCTCGACCTGCATGCGCGTGCGCAGCCGGTCCATCAACTGCGTGGTAGCTGCGACGCCGAGATCGGCCGTCAGAAGTACTTCCTCTACCTCGTCCCAGGTCCCGTCGTCGATGTCACCCCTGGACAGCAGTGCCAACAAGCCCTTGCCGAGGGCATTGTTCGATCGCGCGAGCCGCTCACGAAGGCGATGCAAACGACCTTTGCTGGGTTCAGGTACCTCGACTTCCCACAGGCCCGGCTCTTCCAATGCCTCAGGTTCGGGAAGAACCTCCACCACCGATGGTTCGTCCAGCAGGGTCGAGCCCACCTGCTCGACATTGCGGCGCTCGGTATCGCGCGGGACGGAGTCGTCATCGCCCACACCGGGCGCGTAGTCGATGCCTGGGCGTGGCTTGCCCTGGCCAGCCGGGGGCTTCTTGCTGCCACGGCGGGTGAGGGCAACGCCTGCACCGATGGCGAAGCCAAGTAGAACGACCGCGAGAACGAGATACCAGGTGAGCGACTCCATAGCCGCTCATCTTGTCAGGCGCTGACCGCCTCGCGAATCCGCTGCCCGATCACCTGGGTGACTCCATCGCCGCGCATCGAGACGCCATACAGAGCATCGGCTATCTCCATCGTGCGCTTTTGGTGGGTGATGACTATGAGCTGGGAGGAGTCTCGGAGCTCTTCGATCATGTCGATCAATCGACCTAGGTTGACGTCGTCGAGGGCGGCCTCGACCTCATCAAGGACATAGAAGGGACTGGGCCGCGACTTGAACAAGGCAACTAGAAATGCCACCGCCGTTAAGCTCCGCTCGCCACCGGAGAGCAAGGACAGCCGCTTCACCCGCTTGCCTGGCGGGCGGGCTTCGACATCGATGCCGGTGTTGAGCATGTCCGACGGATCGGTGAGGATCAATCGGCCCTCACCGCCGGGGAACAAGCGAGCGAACACCTGCTCGAACTCGCGTTCCACGTCCCGGTACGCCTCGGTGAACACCTGCTCCACACGCTCGTCGACTTCCTTCACGATGTCCAGAAGGTCATCGCGGGTGCGCTTGAGGTCATCGAGCTGCTCGGTCAAGAAGCGGTGCCGCTCCTCCATCGCCGAGTACTCCTCGAGCGCGAGCGGATTGACTTTGCCCAGCACGGCAAGGCCACGCTCGGCTTCCTTTAGACGCTTCTCTTGCTCCGAACGCACAAAGGGATAGGGCTGCGGTTCGGGTTCACCTTCGGGGATCTCATCGCCCGGTGCTCGCGGTGACGGCGGAACCATCTGATCGGGCCCGTATTCCGCGATGAGGACATCGGCCTCGATACCGAAGTCCTCGAGCGCTTTGGCTTCGATCTGCTCGATTCGCATGCGCTGTTCGGCTCGAGCCAGTTCATCGCGATGCACACTGTCGCGCAGGCCTTCGAGTTCGGTCGCCAAGGTTCGTAACTGTTCGCGCACAGCCACAAGTTCTTCCGCGCGCTCACGAGCAGCCCGCTGCAGATCACCACGAACTCGGTCCGCATGAGCAGCCGAGACATCCACATGGGAACGCACGACGGTGACCGCTTGAACGATCGCCTGGGCCACGATCAAGTCCCGTGCGCGGCGCTCACGACGCTCTTGGGCAGCCTGACGGGCGCGGCGCTCAACTTGAGCGTCGTTCTCCAGCGCGACCGCGCGATCGGTCACGGCCGTCATGCGCTCCTCGGCGGTGCGCATCGACAAGCGAGCATCCACTTCCTGCGCCCGCGTCGCTTGCGCGGCTTGCTCGAGCTCGAGTCTGCGGTCCGCAACAGGATCGGCAATAGGTTCACGCTGCATCGCATCGAGGCGCTCGCGCAACTGGGTCAGTGCCGCTTCGTCTGCTTCCAGGGCCGCTCGCGCAGCTTCCAGGGCCTGATCCAATCGATCGGCCTCGGCTGCCGCGGCGCGAGCGGCTTGCCCCAAGTTGCCGAGTTGTTCGGCGACCGCCGCCATCTGGGCATCGGACTCGTGCAAACGTGCGAGTGCCCGCTCCACTCCACTGGCGGCTTCGGTCTGCTGGTCACGAGCTGCCGAGAGGTCAAACCTTAGGCGCTCGCTGCGCTGCACAAGATCCTGTAGCTCGGCCGTGGCTTTTTCGTATGCAGCCTGGACTTCCACCAGCGATTCACTGGCACTCGATCCGCCACGCACCACGCCTCGGGCCACGACATCTCCCGCCGAGGTGACCCAGGTCAGGTGACCTGCCAGCCGGTGCCCGTCCATCGCAGCAGCAACGTCGTCAACAAGGACAGTGTCCTTGAGCAGTGAGTCAACAACCGGACGAACCAAGTCATCGCAGCGGACGAGGTCGCGCACCCATCGCCCGTTCGGAGGCGCCGACACTGCTGGTGCAGACGTTGGCGAATCATCGACCACCACGATCGCCACGCGCCCGGCATCGGTGTCCTTCAACAATGCAACTGCATCCACCGCAGCGGACTGACCGCGCACCACGATGGCGTTCGCTAAATCACCCAGAACCGCTGCAACGGCGTGCTCGGCGCCACCGTCGATGTGCACATGCTCCGCAAGCGCACCGATGACCCCCGGCAATCCTGCGTTCATCACCGACGCACCAGCGTCGCTGCGCTTCATACTCAATTCGAGGGCCTGACAGGTGGCCTCGGCTGCAGCGCGGGCACGTTCGATACGGGCTTCTTCGGCGCGCAGTTCCTCCACTGCAGCGTCCGCAGCTACAAGCGCGGCATGCGCTCGCTCGTGCGCTTCATCGAGCCCGACTTCACCTTCGTCGAGTCCGACGATGTCCACCTCGACGCGAGCGAACTCCGCCTGCGCCTGATCTGCACGTTGGCGCGCTTCAGCGATCTGACCGTCCAAGCGGCTGATCTCAGCAGCTCTGGCATCACGACGAGATACCGCAGCGTTGACCTTGCCTTCGATAGTGGCAAGGCCCTCGCGACGATCGGCCGCAGCAGCTTCGACCGCTTCGATGCGTCGCTGTTCGGCGGCGAACTGCTCTTCGGCGCGCAGACGAGAGGACTCCGCGGCGGCAAGTGCATCGCGTAATGCCTCCACTTCACGCCCCAGTTCGAACTCCTGCGCGCGCAGCGAACGGGCCTCGGCTTCGAGCTGTTCGGGATCGCGCCCGGACACGTGCTCGTCTTCTTCCTCGGGTTGCAGGTGCCGAACAGTTGCTCGGGCAAGTTGCTCGAGGCCGTGGAAACGCTCACCGGCCGCCGAGAGCGCAAACCAGGTGTCTTGCGCGGCCGACAACTCCGGAGCCTGCGTGCGCTCTTGCTCTTCGGACCGCGCTTCCCTCGCCTGCAATTCGGCAATGGAAGCTTCGACCTGCGCCTGCCGGTTTCGGAGCGAAGTTTCATCAGCGACCTCGGCCTCGAGGGTCTCGCGAAACTGCACGAGATCGTCCGCCAAGAGCCGAAGGCGAGCATCACGAACGTCGGTTTGGATGACCACCGCCCGGCGAGCCACCTCGGCTTGCCTTCCCAGCGGCTTCAGTTGCCGGCGCAACTCCGAGGTGAGGTCCTGCAACCGGGTGAGATTGCCTTCCATCGAATCGAGTTTGCGTAGCGCCTTTTCTTTGCGCTTGCGGTGCTTGAGAACACCCGCTGCCTCTTCGACGAAACCGCGACGATCCTCCGGGGTCGCGTGCAAAATCGTGTCGAGTTGCCCCTGTCCCACGATCACGTGCATCTCGCGGCCGATGCCCGAATCGGACAGCAACTCCTGGATGTCGAGCAACCGGCACTGCTCACCGTTGATCGCGTACTCCGAGCCGCCGTTGCGGAACAAGGTTCGCGAGATCGTCACCTCGGAGTACTCGATCGGCAACGCGCCGTCGGTGTTGTCGATAGTCAGCGCCACCTCAGCGCGACCCAAAGGAGCACGGCCGGATGTTCCGGAGAAGATGACGTCTTCCATCTTGCCGCCGCGCAGACTCTTGGCACCCTGCTCACCCATCACCCAGGCGAGGGCATCGACCACATTGGACTTGCCCGAGCCATTGGGACCCACCACGCAGGTGACCCCGGGTTCGAATTCCAAACTGGTGGCCGAGGCGAAGGAATTGAAGCCCTTGAGTGTGAGCGTCTTCAGGTGCACGGGCCGGACATCTCCATTCGGTGGCATTCCCAGGTGGGAATCTGGTGCGGGGAAGGCGCTCTCGGACTCTACCTAGCCCCCTCAGCGCTCCCGTGCAGCACGCGCTGTTCGGGGATCGGGAGATCTTTGGCACCGCGGGCACCGGTAACTCGACCGGTTCATAAAGGCCTCGCGCTTGATTGGGGCACCGCAGCGCCGGCAGGGCTCCCCCTCGCGACCGTAGGCATCTAGGGACCGCTCGAAGTAGCCGGACTCCCCGTTCACGTTGACGTATAGGGAGTCGAAGCTGGTGCCCCCTTGGGCCAGGGCCTCGTTCATCACCTCACGGGCGTGGTCGATGAGGCCCACCGTCTCCTTGCGGCTCAACTTGGATGCGGTCTTGCGCCCGTTGACCTTGGCTCGCCACAGGGCTTCGTCGGCATAGATATTGCCGACGCCGGAGATGACCGATTGATCAAGGAGAACCCGCTTGATCTCGGTGTTCTTGCCTCGGATGCGTGCGGCGGTCGCGACGTCGTCGAAATCCGGATCAAGCGGATCACGCGCGATGTGGGCGATGGTGGCGGGAAGGCCGTCCTTCACTGAGTCCAGATACACCCCACCGAAAGTGCGTTGATCAACGAATCGCATCTGGCGTTTACCGTCACTGAACGCCACCCGGACACGAAGGTGGGTTTCGTCTGAAGACTGAGCCGGCTGCATCAGCACCTGGCCACTCATGCCCAGATGGATAACCAACGCCAGGTCTGTGGAATTCGCAAGCGGCAACCACAGATATTTCCCGCGTCTGCTGGCACATCGGAATGAATCACTCTTGAGCGCGTCGATCAGTGCACCCGTGCCGCCGGGACTGCGTCGAACCGAGCGCGGATACAAGACTTCTACTGACTTGATGGTTCGCCCCGTGGCCCAACGATCGATCCCGCGCCGAACGACCTCCACTTCGGGAAGCTCAGGCATCGGAGTGAGTACTCAGCGCCTCATATGCCTCGGCGGCAGCCTCCTGCTCAGCCACCTTCTTGCTGCGCCCGTGACCGGTGCCGAGCACTTCACCACCGATGACCGCGTGTGCAGTGAACTCCTTGGCGTGATCGGGACCGGAGTCGGTCACGCGGTATTCGGGAACGCCCTTATCCAATTCCGCTGACCGCTCCTGAAGAGACGTCTTCCAATCCAGTCCCGCACCCAACTGCGACGACGACGTAATCAACGGGCCGAAGATCCGCTCGATGAATGCGCGTGAAGTCTCAAGGTCCGTAGACATGTACATCGCACCGATGACTGCTTCCATGGCGTCGGCGAGGATCGATGACTTGTCATGACCCCCGGTGCTCTCCTCGCCTTTACCCAAGAGCAGGTAATTGCCCAACCCCAGCGCACGCGCAACCTCGGCTAGCGCCGTCGCGTTCACCACGGCCGCACGCAGTTTGGCGAGCTGACCTTCCGGCTCATCGGGAAAGTCGCGGTACAGGCGTTCGGTGACAACCAACCCGAGAACCGAGTCGCCGAGGAACTCCAGCCGCTCATTGGTGGGAAGGCCACCGTTTTCGTACGCATAGGAACGATGCGTGAGCGCCTGGCGCAACAAAGCGGGGTCGAGTCTTTGCCCAAGGGCCTCCATCAAGGACTCCACCGCGGAATCATTGACGCCGATCACCTCGGTACTCCCCTTTCGCTTCGCATTAGTGCGTGTCATCGCTGGCCTAACCACCCGATGACGTGACGATAGCGACGACGTCGGCGATGGTTGCAACAACGGCAGTATCCGGTGGATCTTTAGCAAGCACCACATCAAGGTGTTCAGCAGCCACGAGCCA
>JAQCBM010000027.1 GCA_027729865.1 Actinomycetota bacterium | reverse complement strand
GTCGATGAGGGCATCGAGGTGATGGTCGTCACGTGCACGGGTGGCGAGCGCGGCGACATCCTCAATCCGGCGATGCAGGACGCGGTCGACACAGAGGGCATTCATGCCGTCCGCGAGCGCGAGATGGCAAAGGCCGCAGAGATTCTCCGGGTCAGGCACGCCTGGCTCGGCTTCGAGGACTCCGGTTTCCCCGAGGGTGACCCCAAGCCCCCGCTCCCGCCAAACTCCTTCGCTGCGCGACCGTTGCACGAACTGAGCCCGGCACTCGTCCGTCACATCCGTGAGTTCCGACCCCAGGTCATCACCACGTACGACGAAAACGGTGGTTATCCGCACCCCGATCACATTCGCACTCACGAGATCACCATGACCGCGGTGAAGGAGGCCGCAGATGTGGGACAACACCAACACCTCGGCGATCCGCATCAGGTCTCCAAGATCTACTTCAACCACCAGTTCTCCAAAACCCGCATTCAGACTTTCCATCAGGCAATGCTCGATGCCGGTTTGGAGTCCCCTTACGGCGAATGGCTGGAGAACTGGAAGGACCGCGACGACAACTTCCGTCGCGTGACCACGCGCGTTCATGCCGCGGACTATTTCCATATCCGTGATCAGGCTTTGCTGGCGCACGCGACCCAGATCGATCCGAATGGCATGTGGTTTGCGGTCCCGCTGGAGATGCAGATGGAACTGTGGCCTACGGAGGATTTCGAGCTCGCGTGGTCCTCAATTGAAGTGGAAACCCCTGAGGATGACCTATTTTCAGGATTGAGGAGTTAGTGCGATGAACAGCAACACCAGTGTGGTGGTGGATGGTGGTCTCCAGATTGTGGGCATCATCGTCCTGGTCTTGGGCATCGTGGTCTTTCTGCTGTGGAAGTCGATGAATCGACAAATTAAGAAGATCAACATCGACTTACCGCCAGGTCCGCAGGATGAACGCATCGCCGAGGATGAGCACTTCACCGAAGAGGCTGTCGTCCGCGGCGAGGAAGAGCGCGACGAGGATGAGCAGCGCGCCTGACACCAAGGTGCGCCCGTCCGCTCAGGACATCTGGCGCACCGCGATCACCCCGCGTTGGTTGATCGCACTGGTTGCGCTCATTGCGTTTATTGCGATCAGCCTTGTGTTGGGTCGATGGCAGTGGGATCGGACCCAGGACATCCTCGCTGCTGAACGCGCCGCAGCGGCTGAGCCCATCCAGCTCGAGGAACTTCTTGACAAAGACGGCACGTGGAGTAATTCCGATATCGGCAGAACCGTCACCCTCAACGGTGAATTCACTGGTGATGAGTTACTACTCCCCAATCGTGAGTTCCAAGGGCAGGCGGGTACGTGGACGATCACCAGATTCCAACTCGATAGCCAGGACAGCGTTGCTGTGGTTCGTGGCTGGTTACCGAGGGACGCCCAAAGTCCCCCCATCCGTATTGAGCCGACGACCATTCGGGGCGTGCTGCACCCGAATGAGGCGTTCTACGAGGGCGCGAACCAGGAGCAGATCATCACCGTTGATGCATCTGCGCTCGAACGTGAATGGAACACGCCTCTCATCGATGGCTACGTGATGTTGCAGCAGTTAGATCCCGCCCTTCTTGCTGCCGATGCCTCTGCCCCGGTGATCGTCCCGCCCACTGTGCAGGTGGGGGACGTGCCGTTCCCGTTGCAGAATTTCTTCTACGCCATCCAGTGGTGGATCTTCGCCACCTTCGCGATCTTCGTGTACGGCAGGTGGCTGTACTTGGATGCCAGGAAGTAGGTTCCCGATCGTGATAACGGTTATGGGCGAAGCTCTCATCGACATCATCGTGAGCCCCGATGGTGAGGTCACTGCTGCGGCGATCGGCGGCGCGCCATTGAATACCGCGCGGACGCTTGCGCGCCTAGACGTTCCCGTTTCCTTCCTCGGCGGCGTTTCGACCGATGCATTCGGGCGACGGATTTCACGGATGCTCGCCTCCGATGGTGTTGCGTACGCACTAGGGGATCCCATGGATGCCCCCACCACTCTGGCGATTGCGGAACTGGATGATGGCGGAGCCGCGTCCTATCGATTCATTTTCGACGGCACGTCCGCAACCTTGGTGACTCCGGCGCAGGCGATTGCTTCAGTGGGCGACGACTGCTCGGTCCTGCACGTCGGAACCCTCGCATTGGTATTGGAACCGCTCGCTGCCGCTACGCGGGCAGTCGTCGAAGCAGCCCCACAGTCTCGAATCGTGATGCTGGATCCCAACTGCCGCCCCGCAGTGATGTCCGGTTCCCAGGTTTTCCAAGACGCGTTGGCTGCGGTGCTGGCCCGGGCTGATGTGGTGAAGGTCAGTGGTGATGACCTTGCGTTCCTCTACCCGGGTGAGCGCCCCGCGACTGCAGCCGAGCAGATCCATATGCGAACCGGTGCCACAGTGCTGTTCACCGATGGTTCGAACTCGGTGCAGGTGATCTGCGCAGCGGGCACGCAGGTGCTCAACGTACCCACGGTGCCCGTCGTGGACACGGTTGGAGCCGGTGATTCCTTCAGTGGTGGTTTCCTCGCGCACTGGGTCCGTCAAGGCTGGGGTCGAGCCGAGTTGCACGAGTTGGACAAGGTGGTGGCAGCGGCTGAATTCGGCATCAAGGTCGCGGGAATCACCTGTCAGCGGGCCGGGGCCGAGCCGCCTTTCACAGCCGAAGTGGCATGAATAACCGAGTGGGTTAGGTTCGGAATATGGACAAACTTCCTGGTGCGCTGCTGCGGTTTCGGATCATGGCGTACGTAACCGGTGTGGTGCTGGCCGCCCTCACAATCTGGCTCGTCGTCGGCTATGGCTTCCTGGATTACGCGAACACCGAGGTCAAGCCCGACCTGTATCGCTGGCTGTGGACCGCGCACGGATGGTTGTACCTGTTCTACCTGATCGCCGGTGTGGACTTGTGCTTCCGCATCAAACTCTCGGTGATTCGAACACTGGCGGTACTGCTCGCCGGAACTGTTCCGTTCATGAGCTTCGTCGCTGATTACCAGCTGCACAAATACGTGCGCACGCATCGCCTCGAGCCGGTTCCACCAACCGCCTAGCTCGGCTTAGGGCAACGACCAGTCGATCGGATCGGCACCTAGATCTTCGAGCATTTCGTTCGCTCGACTGAACGGTCGTGAACCGAAGAAACCGCGATCTGCTGACATCGGGCTCGGGTGCGCGCTGGCGATCACCGGAGCATCCTCGAGAAGTTCCGCGGCGCTCTGGGCATCCTTGCCCCACAAGATCGCCACCACGGGTTGATCCGGTCGGTAGGCGATCGCACGAATCGCCGCGGCGGTGAACTCCTCCCAACCCTTACCCCGGTGACTTCCCGGTTCCCCGAGTTGCACCGTGAGGACGCGATTGAGGAGCAGCACCCCTTGTTCAGTCCACGGCGTCAAATCACCACTACTGGGCATCGGTATCCCGACATCGTTGGTGAGTTCTTTGTAGATGTTGGACAGGCTGCGCGGGATCGGCTTTACGTCTGGAGCGACGGAAAAGGACAGCCCGACCGCGTGTCCGGGAGTGGGATACGGGTCCTGTCCCACGATCAGCACGCGGATGTCGTCAAGAGGTTGAGTAAGTGCTCGCAGGATGTTCGCTCCACCGGGTGCCCACGGCCGTTTGGCCTGACTCTCCGCGCGCAGGAACTCCCCTAGTTGTGCGAGGTTGTCTCGTTGATCGGCGAGATGCGGAACCCAGGATTCGTGGACCAGGTCCTCCAGTTGTTGCGCCACGGGAAGACCTTGCCAGTTCTGCGCAAGCCTTTCCTCGGCCGGGCAGAAGTGATGCTGTGATGTTAAGATGAATAGATGCGAACCACACTGGATATCGATGATTCAGTTCTCGCGGCTGCCCGCTCACTGAGTGCAGATTCGGGGATGTCGCTTGGTGCCGCCGTCTCCGAACTGGCCAGGCGAGGCTTGCGTCCGCGGGTTGTGGACAACGGTTTTCCGATGTTCGACGTTGCACCCGATACTCCCCCCATGACTCCGGACATGGTGCGCGACGCACTCGACGAATGACCTATCTCCTCGACGTCAACGTGCTCGTGGCACTGGCATGGCCGGTCCATGTGCACCATGGCGCTGCCCATGTCTGGTTTCGGGACAACCATGAACGAGGCTGGTCCACCTGCGCGGTAACGGAGTCAGGCTTCATTAGGGTTTCCAGTAATCGGCGGGCCACTTCAGATGCTCGCCCACCGGCTGAGGCGGCCGCCATTCTCCGAAAGATGTGTTCGCTTTCAGGACACTCATTCGTGAGTGATTCGGTACAACTGTCTCGCCATGCTGGTGCCCTCCAGGGGAATGTCCATGGAAGTTCACAGGTGACGGATGTGCACTTAATCCTGTTGGCCAAGGAAAGCGAACTCTGCTTTGTGACATTTGATAGGGGAGCTGCTCAACTCGCAAATACGTTGGACGCAAAGGTTGAACTTCTCTCCATCTGAAACGTGAACTTCATCAGCTCGCGTAAACGGCAATGTCGGTTGCCTTGAGGCTTGCCCAGATCTGTAGCCCCGGTGCGATCGCCAGCTCTGCGACGGCTGCAGGTGTTACCGCAGCGGTGAGCGCTGGTGGCCCAGCCAGGCCGATGCGGACTTGATCGTGGTGGGCATCGATAGCCGCAACAGTTGTTTGCCAGACGTTGCGAGCACTTCCCTCGGGCTTGTTCGTATGCAGGGAGATCGCCTGAGGGCGAATGACGGCAACGACGCTTCCACTCAGTGATGTGCTGGAGATGAGCGTTCCGCCACCGTCGCAAGCGATTACGCCATCGTGCACAGAGCCCCGGATCAACGTGACACCCAGCAGCGCTGCGAGGTAGTCGGTGCGAGGCTCACTCGCGACCTGCGCCGTGGGGCCGTGTTGCGTCACTCGCCCGTTTTCGAGAACCACGATTCGGTCGGCAAGCACCAAAGCATCGAGTGGATCGTGTGTGACGATCACCGTGCCGTGGGCGAAGGCCTGCAAGTAGTGGCGAAGATCCCCGCGGACCTTTGCCTTCGTTGCTGCGTCGAGTGCGGCGAGTGGTTCGTCCAGCAAGAGGAGTCGTGGATCAGTAGCCAATGCGCGCGCGAGGGCAACACGTTGCGCCTGACCACCTGATAGCTGCGCAGGCTTGCGGTTGAGCAGATCACCCAAGTCCAGGGCGTCGATCCATGGAGCAACGTTGTGATCCTTGCGTTGATTCCTCGGTCCGAACTCGACGTTCTGTCGGACCGTCATGTGCGGGAAGAGCAGGTAGTCCTGGAACACCATGCCCGCTCGTCGATGCTCGGGTGGGATGAATGCGTCCGTGGCTGGTTCGTCAACGGTCGTGGCATCAATGCGGATGTAGCCGTCATCGATGGGTAGCAGCCCGGAAATGGTCCGAAGCACGGTGCTCTTGCCTGCCCCGTTGGGTCCGAGGAGCGCCACCGTCTCGCCGGGTTCGCAGGCGATTTCGGCATCGAGGTGGAAGTCACCCACGCGAGTGATGATGCGGGCGTTCACACTCACGAGCGACCTCCGAGGAACCGACCGCGCAGTGAGACCAGAACTGTCAACGAGATCGCGAGCAGAACAAGACTGAGCGCGATGGCCTCATCGCGACTTACCTCAAGCGCGGAGTAGACCGCCAGCGGAAGCGTCTGGGTAACGCCAGGAAAGTTGCCGGCGAAGGTGATCGTGGCGCCGAATTCTCCGAGCGCCCTGGCCCACGCCAACACGATGCCGGCGAAGAGCGATGCCGAGATGAGCGGAATGGTGATGCGGAACAACACGGTGCGAGGACGAGCACCAAGGGTTCGCGCGGCTTGCTCGTAGCGGGTGTCGATGCTGCGCAGCGCTCCCTCGACGGTGATCACCAGGAAAGGCATAGCGACGAAGGTCGCCGCCATCACTACCCCTGCGGTGCTGAACGGTAATTGAATCCCGAACCAGTCGTAGAGGTACTGGCCCACCAGTCCCCGTCTGCCGAAGGCGGTGAGCAGCGTGACGCCTCCGACCACCGGTGGAAGCACCAGCGGCAACAGCACGATGCCGCGCACGAGTCTGTGTCCGGGGAATTCCTTGCGCGCCAGCACCCAGGCGAGTGGGACACCGAGAATCGTTGCGAAGAAGGCGGCAAGTAGAGATGTGACGAGCGATAGCCGCAGGGCTTCGGTTGCTGCTTGCGATGTCAGCAACTCCGGTAGACGCGTCCATGGGGTCTCGAGCAGTAGACCGATGAGCGGCAGGAGTAGGAAGGCAAGAGCAAGGAAGGCCAGTGCGATGAGCAGCCGTGGTGCGGGTGCCGTGGTCTTGTTCATGGTGAACCGAATCCCCACAGTGCAAGGATCTGCTGCCCGGCGTCGCTGAGCACGAAGTCGATGAACTCCTGTGACCCTGATGTTGCGTCGACAGTGGTCGCCATCGGGTATTGGTTCGTGACATTGAGGGCGTCTGGGATCGCGACTTGTTCGACTTGGTCGCCCGCAGCGGCGATATCGGTTCGGTAGACCACGCCGGCATCGGCTTCATCGGTGATCACCTTGGTGAGTACGGCGCGTACGTCGGGCTCCAGGCTGGCTGGAGTGATGGTGAGCCCGTTTCGTTCGAAGAGCGTGTTCGTTGCCGCTCCGCACGGTACGGGCGCGTCGCACACAACCAGGACGACATCGGAATTGGAGAGATCACCAAGTTCGTTGACGTTCGCTGGATTGCCCGGCGGCACCGCGATAGCGAGTGAATTCGATGCGAAGAACACAGGTTCATCCAGCGCCGAGATCGCCTTCTCCATTGCCGGCAGCGATGCAGCCGCAAACACATCCACTGGCGCGCCTGCATTGATCTGTTCGGCGAGGGTCGAACTTCCAGCGAAGTTGAAGCGCGCGGTGAAGTTCGGGTTCTGATCTTCGAACGCCTCACCGATCTCGGTGAAGGCGTCGGTGAGTGAGGCAGCAGCGGAGACGGTGATCGTCGTGGCGTCGTCGTTGTTCGTGCACGCAGCAAGCGCGAAAGGGCAGACGATCGCGGCGAGAACCGCTCGATTCACGTGATGTCCACGACCACGTTGGTTGACTTCACGGATGCAGCCGCGCGGACTCCCGGCTCCAAACCGAGATCTTCTGCAGCCTCCTTGCTCATGAGGGAAATGACGCGGTGCGGACCGGCCTGAATTTCCACCAGTGCCATGACTCCGTCCTTCTCCACCCTGGTGACGATGCCCGGGAAGCGGTTGCGGGCCGAGACGTTTAGGTGGGGGAGTTCCGGGGCTGCTTCGCGCATTAGTTCGGCCACCTCGTGACCGGGAACCGTGGTGGGACCAGCTGCGCTGCTGGCGGTCAAGCGTCCACTGTCAATCCAGCGGCGAACGGTGTCGTCACTGACCCCGAGGAGCTGGGCTGCTTCACTGATCCGCAGATTGGTCATAAGGAAACATAGTACTCCGCAAATACGGACATTAGATAGCAAATATTCAGATTATGCGGATATTTGACCGCGTTGAGCTCCCAACGGGTGGCCTTCAGGGTTCGCGGTTAGCCTGGAAGGCAGGAGGGTCAGATGTCCGCAGCCGTGGTGTGGGCGATCGTTGCGGCGGTCGCCTTGGGAATCGAGGTGTTCACCCTCGATCTCACGTTCGCGCTCATCGGCGTGGGTGCTCTCACGGGTGCGGGAGTTGCCCTCGTGGGTGGTCCGTTATGGCTATCCGTTGTGGTCGCCGCGGGGGTTTCTTTGGCTGGCATCCTGCTGGTGCGCCCGGTTGCGCTACGTCACCTGCGGCGGCTGCCCGTGGGGGTTCGCACGGGAGTCGACGCCCTTCCCGGAGCCGAAGGTCTAGCTATGACGGAAATCTCCGTTCACGACGGACGCATGAAGTTGCGCGGAGAGGAATGGTCCGCGCGATTGGACCCGGACATCACCGAAGAGGTTGTGCCGACTGGCACTCGCCTTGTGGTCACACGCATTGACGGTGCAACCGCACTCGTCCATCCCATCGACTGACACTTCTGAAGGAGACCGTCATGATCGCTTTCATCTCTGGCGCGATTTTCGCACTGATCGTTGTGGGTCTGCTGCTGTGGCGCACGATCGTGATCGTCAACCAGGCGAGTACGGCCATCGTCGAACGCTTCGGTAGATATCAGCGGACGCTGAATCCTGGGTTGAGCATCCTCGTTCCGTTCGTGGATCGGATTCGCGAACGCGTGGACATGCGCGAGCAGGTGGCGTCCTTCCCGCCGCAACCGGTCATCACCGAAGACAACCTGGTGGTTTCCATTGACACGGTCGTCTACTTTCAGGTGACTGATCCCAAATCCGCCACATACGAGATCTCCAGCTACATCCTCGGTATCGAGCAGTTGACCGTCACCACGCTGCGTAACGTGATCGGGTCGATGGACCTGGAGGAAACCCTGACTTCTCGCGATGCGATCAACGGACAACTGCGCGGTGTGCTTGACGAAGCCACCGGCAAGTGGGGCATCCGGGTGAACCGCGTGGAGCTCAAGGCGATCGATCCGCCGCCTTCGGTGCAGGAATCGATGGAGAAGCAGCTCAAGGCGGAACGTGAGCGGCGCGCTGCAATTTTGACTGCGGAAGGTCAAAAGCAGTCGGCCATCTTGACCGCCGAGGGCGCCAAGCAGTCAGCGATCCTCACTGCGCAAGGTGAGGCCGAGGCTGCGGTTCTGCGGGCCGACGCCGACGCCAAGGCTGAAGTGATCCGTGCTGACGGTCAGGCTGCTGCGGTGGAGAAGATCTATTCGGCCCTCCACGAAGCGAACCCGACTTCGGCCGCTCTCGCGCACCGCTATCTGGAGACGCTCCCCGAAATCGCCAATGGCGAAGCGAGCAAGGTGTGGGTGCTGCCGAGCGAACTCACATCCGTGGTGAATGGCCTGAAGGAAGGCTTCACGAAGTAGCCGGACGCCACAATCGCGTCAGCGGTGTTGCGGCGACTGCAGCGGCGATCACGCTCACGCCAACACCTGCGGTTGCGGTAACGCCCGCCTGCAGATTCGTATCGGTTTGTGCGCTCAACGCCACCAGTACGGATACGAAAGAGAGCATGGCCACAATCGTGATGTCGACTCTCCCGATCACAGATGTGGAAGCCCGCGTCGCGCCACGGGCTGCGGCAATAAGTGCGACTCCGGCAACCACGTAGCCAGCAAACCAACGCGGATTCTCCAGTGCTGTGATCAGAGGCGCAGCAACGATCGTGATTCCTATGACAACAGCCAAGAAGCGGCGCACAGGCACAGGCTGTGCCCACCGGGGTGTGGACCTGTCCTCACGCATTTGGTCGAGAGCTGCAAGAGCGTTGTTTCGATCCACGGCCTCCTTGGCCATGTACTTAGCGTCGTCGAACATCACTCACCCATCCCATTCTCGGGAACATCCTTCTCTAGATAAGGATCATGCAGATAGGCCTCGATGAGCGCATCGGCATCGGACACCGCCGCCTGATCATCAGCATCCTCCTGGAGAACAGCGATCAACGCCTGAGCCTGCTCTGCCTGGGCCGGTGCGCCCTTGTCCTGCACCTCACGCAACCGAGCGAGCCTGTGCATGTGATGAGTCTGCCACTGGCAGGATGGCCTCAGCCAAGGGTGGCTGAAATGTTGTGGCGTCGGGAGGCGGCATGGCGTGGGTCTTCTTGGCCATCGCAATCGCAAGTGAAGTATTCGCAACCATCATGCTCAAGGTCAGTGATGGCTTCAGCAAACTGTTGCCCGCTCTCGCTGTGGTTGTGGGCTATAGCTTTTCGTTCTTCATGTTGGCCCTTGCCCTGAAAACCATCGGGCTGAGCACCGCTTATGCCATTTGGGCGGGTATTGGAACGGTGGGTGCCACCATCGCTGGCGTGATCATTTTCGGTGAGCAACTGCCGGTGCTTGCGATCGTCGGTATCGGACTCGTAGTGATCGGTGTTGTTCTACTGAACGTGGCAGTGCCTCACTGAAGCATCTTCACGTTGCAGTGTTGATGGCGCGACGCAATCTAGTTAACGACACTTCGAAGTCATGGAGCGCTTCGTTCACGTCTCCAGCCTCTGGCGAGTAAAGCCGTTCCATGATCCATCCGCGAACAAGGTGCGAGATCGGCACGCCTTTCTCCCGAGCCAGCTCGTTGAGATTCTCAACATCGGCCAACTTCATGCGAATTGAAATGGTTGTGGTGCCAGCGGCGTTTTTCCAGGCTGCCCCTTCTGGTACGTCTTCGCGCGAAAGCCGCGCTGAGTTCTCCTGATACCAACGAATCTCATCTTCAAGTTGAGTGTCGGGACCGCTACCTTCCGTCATTTCCTTGCCTCTCTCGGTAGATGCGCTGATCTCGGGGGTTCGATCGCCAGGCCGAGGTGATTTCGATGTGAGTGCGTCGGCGAAAGCCGACGACCGTCACTGGGTGACCGAAGGAAGCAGAGAAGCCGACGATGCGGAGCGATTGTCCGCTTCGGCTGGCCGGATCTGGATCCAAGATCACGCGGTCGTCGTCGGAGCAGGCTTCGCGGACCCAGTCCATGAGAATCCGATGGCCCTGCCAGATGTGCTCCGCAGCAGCCTCGAAGTCGATGTCCTCGTCCATCCAGCATGTTTACAACTGTAAACAGCAATTCCGGAAGGGTCAATACTGGATCTGGGGATGCGATGTTCAGCGCCTGGGGATGGGCGGCTGGGTTGGCGCGGAGCCTTCACGGGAGGATCGGCGAGTGAGTAACCGTCTGGGGCAAGCGACGTCCCCCTACCTGCTGCAGCACGCAGACAACCCGGTGGACTGGTGGGAATGGTGCGAGGAAGCCTTCGACGAGGCACGGCGCCGAGACGTGCCGATCTTCTTGTCGATTGGCTATTCGGCCTGCCACTGGTGCCATGTGATGGCGCATGAGTCTTTCGAGAACACTGCAACCGCCGAGTACTTGAACGCAAACTTCGTATCGATCAAGGTCGATCGCGAGGAACGCCCGGACATCGACTCCATCTATATGGAGGCGACGGTTGCGATGACTGGTCACGGTGGTTGGCCGATGAGTGTGTTCTTGGATCACCAGGGCCGTCCGTTCTATACGGGCACCTATTTCCCGCCGGAGCCGCGCCATCAGATGTCGTCGTTCCCACAGTTGTTGCAGGCGATCACCGATGCATGGAACGAACGGCGCGATGAGATCGAAGCTGCCGGGCAGCGCATCATCGATGCTCTCTCGCGACGACAACTAGCCGAAGGGTCTGCTCATCCACCATCGATGGCCGAATTTAATGCTGCGGTCTCAGTGTTGATGCAGGACTTCGATCCGCAGTTCGGTGGTTTCGGCGGTGCACCGAAGTTCCCGCCGTCCATGGTGCTGGAGTTTTTGATCCGTTACGCCACGTTGTCCGGTGCTGAGCACGGCATCGAAGCGCTCGATATGACCGAGCGCACGCTCGAGGCGATGGCGCGCGGAGGAATGTATGACCAGTTGGGTGGGGGTTTTGCGCGTTACTCGGTCGATGATCGATGGATCGTCCCGCACTTCGAGAAGATGTTGTACGACAACGCCCTTCTCTTGCGGGTGTATCTGCACTTCTGGCGGCTCACCGGCTCAGCTCTCGCTGAACGCGTGGTGCGCGAGACCGCCGAATTCCTGGTGCGCGACATGACAACGCCACAAGGGGGTTTCGCATCAGCACTTGATGCGGATAGCGAAGGGGTGGAGGGCAAGTTCTATGCCTGGACACCCGAGCAACTTGTGGAAGTTCTTGGTAGCGAGGACGGCGCGTGGGCGGCGGAGTTGTTCTCGGTGACACCGGTGGGCACGTTCGAGCACGGAACATCCACGCTGCAGTTGCTGCGAGACCCCGATGACTGGTCCCGGTGGGAATCGGTGCGTGCACGATTGTTCGAAGCACGTGAACTGCGGGTGCATCCCGGTCGTGATGACAAGGTTGTTGCATCCTGGAACGGCCTCGTGATTGCGGCACTGGTGGAAGCAGGCCAGTTACTCGGTGAGCCAGCGTGGATCGATGCAGCGGTGACGGCTGCCGATCTACTCATCGCACTTCACTTGGGCGCCCAGGACGACGATCGACTGTGTCGAACGTCCAAAGATGGCGTGGCCGGTAACAACCTCGGTGTGCTCGACGATTACGGCAGCCTCGCTGAGGGACTTCTCGCTCTCGCCCAAGTGACGGGCGAGATTGCCTGGCTGCAGTTTGCTGGAATGTTGCTCGATATCTCGCTGCAGCATTTCGCGGACGGTGAGGGTGGTTTCTTCGACACTGCCGACGATGCCCCCGAGTTAGTGCGTCGTCCGAAGGAC
This sequence comes from Actinomycetota bacterium, assembly GCA_027729865.1. Classification (GTDB taxonomy): domain Bacteria; phylum Actinomycetota; class Actinomycetes; order S36-B12; family S36-B12; genus S36-B12. The sequence continues at coordinate 134 of JAQCBM010000027.1, read as the reverse complement.
CCGGCGGACAACGCCGAGCCGTCAGGTTGGTTCGCTGTTGCTAACGCCCTGGTGACCTACGCAGCCTTAACCGGATCGAGCGAGCATCGCGATGCGGCGGAGCGGGCACTGGGCATCGTGACAACGTTGGCCGA
>JAQCBM010000026.1 GCA_027729865.1 Actinomycetota bacterium | reverse complement strand
AGAGACTGTAGTCGGAGAAGCTCACCTCACTGAGCGTGTTGGACAATTCGGTCTTGACGGTCTCAAGGCGCTCGGTGGCTGCTTGGTCGATATCGTCCACATAGACACCGGTTCCGATGATCCAGTCCCATGGTTCGTAGTGGAAGACGTACCCAATCTTTGGTGCGGGCTCCGTCTCATTCAGCCGGACCCACTGGTAATCGACGTAGCCGCTTCCTTCATTGAGTGCCACATCGCGGATCTCACGGAGCACGTACTTACCATCCGCATCTTGAAGGTCAATGAGGTTTCGGCCCTGGAACTTCGCATCGGGGTGGGCGATAGCAGTCATAGAGCGGTCGTAGGTGAAGAAGTAGTCCTCGTTGGCGAATCGAACGGACTTGAGAAGGTCCAATCCATTCGCTTGGGCCTGGTCAAGGGTGAGTTCCCGTGAATCTGCTGCCGAGCGAAGTTGGTCCAAACTCGTCACGAGCGGGGAGGCGACATCTCGAAGTCCGTCACGTCGAGTGACCAATGCTGCTTGCCGGAAATCTTCAACGCTTTGATACTCGAGCTCGATCGTGCTTTGGACCGAGGAGTGCACGTTGATCATTGAGCGAGACACCTCGGAGTACAGGGCATCTTGAACTGACCGCACGGCGAACGATGTGGTCAAGATGGCTGATATAGCCAGCAGTCCGGCGATCAGCATCGCCAACCGATAGGTCAGTGTCGACCAACGTCGCCGGAGGACCGGAGAGGCCTCAGAGTCTGTAGAAGGGTTCTTCGCGCTCATCTTTGCTGGATGCTTCTTTCGGCTAGTGACCCATCGAGGGCTCCCCGGCAGGAGTGTAGATCAGCTGACCGCTCAAGGTTAGGAAGAGATGTCCCCGGTCGACCACCGTGAAAACACGGTACGCAGCATGGCCGTGCCTACTCCGTTTCGGGGGCATTGGTCACATTGACGGTGAACTCCTCAACTGCACCTGCCTCGAGTCCCCATCGACCAAGGAGGTCGGTATACGTTCCGTCCCTGCCTAAGGTCTCCAACGCAGACTGCAGTGCCTCGGAGAGCCCGGAATTGCCCTTCGCTACTGCGACGCCGTATGGCTGGGCTTCCACGTAGGTTTCGACCACGGATAGCCGACCAAAACTCTGGTTGGCGAGGTGAGCAATAACAGGATCGTCCGCCACGATGGCGTCGATGCGGCCTGTAGTGACGTCTGCAACTGCGGGAGTCAACGAGTCGTAGGGGACAGCGGTGATCGGTTCTGAGCCACCGCTGACGCACTCTTCGGATGCTCGCGGCAGATAGTCCTGGAACTGGGCACTTCCACTCACTGCACCAACCCGTGATCCGCATGGATCGATCGGGGTGAAATCAGACCCGGTTCCGCTAGCCCAGCTGGTACCGCCCACGAAGTAGTTGACGAAGTCGACACGTTGTTGGCGTTCTTGGGTATCGAAAATGCTGGCAATGCCGATGTCAGCAGCTCCGGTCTCTACTGCATCCAAAACGGATCCGAACGATCCACCAACAAATGTGACGTCCAAGCCAAGACGCTTCGCTAGATCTTTCACCAATTCGACTTCCCAGCCGATCAGCCGGTCGTCGTTTGTGTAATAGGCACTGGGGGGAGAGTCGTCGAAAACTGCCACGGTCAATGTGCCAGGTGTGAGGAGTTGGCCCTGAAGTGAGTTCGCAATCGCCGATTCCGATGAGGCCTGCAGGGGAGTCTCTTCGGTGGCTTGGTCGGCGTCGCTGGAGCAGGCGCTCATGACCAGCATGGCGGTGGTGCCCAGAGCAATCAGGGCGGTGGGCATGGGATTCCTCATCGAGGCGGTGGGCATGTCACAGCTCCTGTCGTTGGATGAGTTCCGAAAAGAGCCCGCTTGCTTCGGCGAGTTCGAGATATGTTCCCTGCTCCACGATTCGTCCTGAGTCCATGACAACAATGTGATCGGCCTGCTTGATAGTGGACAGCCTGTGGGCGATCACGATTCGAGTCACGTCCAGTGAACTTATGCTGTGCGTCAACGCTTCTTGCGTCAGGTTGTCGAGAGCGCTTGTGGCTTCGTCCAGGAATAGATACCGAGGATCGTGAGCCAATGCCCGAGCCAAGAGCAGTCGTTGCCGTTGACCACCGGAAATGATCGTGGCGTTTTCATCGATCCATGTATCCAGTCCCCCTGCCATGGCACGGACAGTGTCATCAAGTCGAACAAGGTGAAGCAGCTCCCATACCCGCGAATCAGGAAGTGGGCCCGAAGCTACGGTGATGTTCTCGCGAATGGTCCCAGACAAAATCAGACTTGATTGCAGCACTACGCCGCATTGCCGGCGAACAGTGGATCGGTTGATCGCGGTCAGGTCTCGATCGTCGTAGGTAACGATGCCGGTGTGAGGATCCTCGAAGCCGAGCAAGAGTCGAAGGAGAGTGGATTTTCCCGAGCCTGACGTGCCGACGATCGCTACAAACTCTCCGGGATTTGCCTTGAAGCTCACGTCGCTTACCACCCAGGGAAGGTCCGGGCTGTACCGGAATCCAGCCCGCCGAATTTCCAGTGCGCCCGAGAGCATCCCGGGATCCTCAGAACGCTCAGATTCCTCGGTCTCGGAACCGAGTGCGGCTGCGAGTCGCTCGACCGGTGGTCGCACGGCTTCAAATGCGCGCATCGTGACGATGAGGCCGACCAGACCGACGCTGAACTGACCGAAGGCAGATAAGAACGCAACGAATGAGGATCCAGAAATGGATCCCGCGGGGAGTTCATAGGCAATAACGACGAAAAGAAAAGTAGTCGCGCCAAGGATGGCGACGACAAGAATCTCCACCACGAACTGCCGCGTCCACCGGGCATTGAACGAAGCCCGATACTTGGAGTACGCCTTCGCCCACCGAGCCAGCGCGGGCACCTCACCGTTGGAGACACGGATAGGGATCCAGCCCCGGAGAATGTCGGTTGTTTCAATATCAGCCCTCGAGTTAGCGTCCAACTCTTCGTGCCACAAGGCGTTGTCTCGGCGGATGATCAACCAGGACGCACCCAGCAGCAGAATTCCCAACATGACCGCCACGACACCCAGGCTCGGAATGAACCACCACATCAGTGCGCCATTGAGGATAACCACGATGAGGCTGATCAAGCCTAGGTTGACATGGTTGAAAGCTTGCTGCAGCGCTGTCCAAATGCGGACTCGGGAGGCCAGTCGTGTAGACGGCCAGCTAGCGAGCTCGTGTGCTGGCAGTCGAAGTAGCCGGTCGATGACGGCTCCGCTCGTTGCCATTTCCGTCGCATCTTCTACTCGAACAAATTCGTACACACGCGTGTAGGTGAAAGCACCCACGGCAAGTGTCAGAAGAAGCAGTGCGCCGATGATGAATCCGAGTCGCCGCGAATCTCCGGTTGGTACTACCTCGCTGAAGATCAACTCCGTGGCGATAGGTATGGCCAAACTAACCATGCCGACCACTACGGAGGACGCGACGGCGATGATCAGATCCCGTCTCAGGCCTCCCAGCGAAAGTCGAATGAGATCGCGTATGCGAAGTGGTCCAGGGCTCAGTGGGCGTATCACTTCCAGCGCTTCACGAGATAGCGTCCCGGCGATGGATGCGTCGACCTTGATGGGATCGGAGTCTTTTCGGTGCAGGTAAGGCGCCAAGAAAGGTCCTGGGAGCACCAGCTCTAGACCTCGTTCGCTCTGGACGACCAGGGGCGGTTGATTCCTCTCCCACCAACTGTCCGCGAGTTGAACTCGTCGTGAGCGCACTTGGGATGCTTCGAGGGCTTGCACTACCTGAGTGAGGGCGGGGGAGTCCTCATTCACGCTCACCGGGCGGTAACGGAAGCCGTATGTGCGCGATAGCCGAGCCACGACTTCAAAGACGCGACCGGGTGCGGGCGGCTGCTCTGGGAGCTTTGCGCCCGGATTCAAGGGTCGTTCCAAATAAGCGGCGGCAAGCTCGGCTTCGTACCTTTGGCGCATGTGAGCGTTTGAGGTTTCCGTGTTCTCTCTCATGCGTCCATCAGCTCCCGGTAAAGACCGTCTGCGAGAGCCAACTCCGCGTGCCGCCCACGTTCGTGGATGCCACCTCCATGCAACACAACGATCTCGTCGGCGTCACGAACAGTTGAGAGCCGGTGCGCGACCAGCAACGTTGTGCATCCGATGGAACGAATGTGTGACATGACAGCGGACTCTGTCCGCGCGTCAAGCGCACTGGTGGCCTCATCGAGGACCAATAGCCGAGGCTTGCGAACCAATGCCCGAGCAATGCCGATCCGTTGACGTTGACCGCCCGATAAGTCACGGCCGTCTTCCCAAAGGAGTGAGTCGTAGCCGCCGGGTCTGGCGATGATGTCGTCGTGCACCTGGGCTGCCTTGGCTGCAGCGATGACATCGCGATCGGAAATACCAGGATCGAACATTGTGATGTTGTCTCGGATGGTGGCTTGGAATATGACCGACTCTTGATCAACGAAGCCAATGTCTTGAGCTAGTGAATCTCGAGTGTGGTCGTTGAAAGGTTTTTCGTCGATAGCTATGACGCCTGACCACGGTGTGTAAAGGCCGGCGATCAAACGACCGATCGAGGTCTTTCCGCTTCCACTCTTACCCACGACTGCCACGACTCGGCCAGCGGGAATTGTGATGGTGACATTCGTGAATAGGGGCGGCTGGCTGCTTGTGTAGCCGAAAGCGAGATCCGATATCTTCAAGCTCGCAGCCCATGGATCGATCGCCAGGCCGATTCGTTGCCTTCGACCGGATCGTGCGACTGCCAGCAGTGCGTCCACCTCGTCCATGTTCGGATCAGCACTACTGAGCTCGCCCTGCACTTCTTCTGTGCTGGCGGATCGTGAATCTGTGCCGCCTGAGTTCGAGATGGACTCGTGCTCGCTGTTGCCCTCAACTTCCGTTGAGTTAAGGACCGGAAGGCGCGCTACGAGCTCGTCAACGTAAGGGTCCGTGAGACGTTCATCTACGTGCTGCTCGAGCACATCGTCCGCCTGCTCGAGGGCACCGCGAAGGTTGAAGAAGGCATCCAGGCTGGGAATCAGGATCGCGATTGGGGCCACGAACCCGGCAAGGAGGACTGAGAACGCTGCGAAGGTGCCCAAGGTGAGTGAACCCTGGATTGACATCAAGGCCCCCGCGCCGAGAACCATCGTTTGGATCAACAAGATCATGAAGCTGGGCATCATGCCCAGGTATCCCCACAAGCGGGTGTTACCCAGGGTTATTCGTCTTCCGAGTGAAGAGTAGATCCGATCGAACGCCACGTTTTCGCTTCCGGTTGCCTTCAAGGTTTCGAGAACGCGTAGGCAGATTCCGAGTTCGGTCATGGTGACAGCGCCCTCGCGAGCCTGACGCTGCCGGACCTCAAGGCGCAGGGGAACCACCCGGAACATCAGTACCAGGAGCAGTAGATAACCACCGAGCGCAACGACTGCTAGAAGCGGAGACAAAATGAACATGACCACCAAGAAGAAGAGACTGGTCAGTTGGGCAAGCACTGCGCTCGCGAACGGCCCAGACATCACCAGGGCAATGGCTTCGGTTAACGAGACGCGGTAGGCAAGGTTCGTGGGATCACGTTGACTGACAAACCATGCCGGCATCCGAAGGAGGTGCCAAAGAAAACGCGCGCTCGCGCTCGTCACGGTGATAGTCATTAATCTGCGAAGGCCCATCAGCTGGAGCGTGGTCAGCGCGATGGATAGCCCCAAGGCAATCGCGAGTCCGCCAATGATGATGATGGCTCCGTCTCGGTCCCCGGTCTCGAGGTATCCGTCAACGAAGAGCCTGATCAGACCTGGTGTCAGGATTCCAGGCACCACGAGTGCAAGCCCGGAAAGGACTACGAATGCCAAGCCGACCCGGCTGGCCGTATGACGTTGCAGCAGAGTGCGAAGAATCCCCGGAGGTCGGGTCGTGGGCTGGAAGGAAGCATTGGGCGTCAAACTCAGGGCTGGACCGGTCAAGCCGGTCTGGGCTTCCACCAGCGAGATGCTTCTGCGACCCACGATTGGGTCGATGACGTTCCACGAATCTCCGGACCGGCCCTCCAACACGACCGCGTGCCGACCAGACCACTCAGCGATTGCCGGCAAGTACTTGTTGGTTGAAGCTGAATCGTCTGCCATCAAGTGGAGCACGTCGATGCGGGTGACGTCGAAGCCAAACGTGCCAGCGGCCAACCCGAGGCCGTCTAGATCGACGCCGCTTCGACCGACACCGCTCGCGTAGCGGATTGTTTCGGGGCTCTCATGTTTACCGTGGGCAGCCATCACCATTCGCAGGCACGTGGAGCCCATCTCTGTGGATGCTTGTGCAAGAAAGATTGGTGTTTTCATCATGAACCGAAAAGCGTGACCAATGGGGCTTGGTTCCCAATGACGATGTGCCCTTGCCAAGGAGTTCCGGCCACGAGTGTGAAGGGCGGCCCCTCTCCGATGGTCCACGACAAGTTGGAGGCGTTTGCTTCGTTCCTCGAGAACTCAATCTGCACCTCGATGAGAGGCTCGGTTATCGAATCGATTGTTGGGTAGCCAGCAACACTCATCACGAGTTGTTCTAGTCGCGCGACGCTCATGGGTGTTGATGCAACCGATGTGACAACACCCTTGAGATACCCGTACTGCCCGGAGGGAATGGCGTTTGGTGAGATCAAGGCCTCGTCCCCTACGACGATGCCTGAAATCGCGGATGCTGGAACGAGGGCAAGAGCGAGCAAATCTTCATCGAGTCGCTGGATAGTCGCGATTCCCGTGCCGGAGCGAATGAAGTCCCCCTCTTGGGTGGCTACTTCGATGACGGTCCCGGGAACGGGAGTGTTGATTCGCACCTCTCGACCGGATTCATCGATCAAAACGGCGAGCGCGTTACCGGCCTCGACGTTCGTGCCCACGGAGACGTACACCGATTTCACGGCACCGTCGAGTGCAGCCCCCACCTCCAGTGGACCGCCCGTAGTCGAGATAACCCCGGACGCACTCATCATCACCGGGGGTCTCGCTAGCACACCCCACACGAGGAAACCGCCGATGAGTGCTAGGGCTCCTATGAGGGCAATCCACATCCGTGGACGGCCGAAGATGGCCACCTCGTCGAGTCTTTGGATCGGTGAGGTGGAATCAGAGGGATTCTCGGATTCGGCCACGGAGCGAGACTAGTTTGCCCGCACTGGACTCACCACCGTGAAATCACGGTGCACCCAGTTCAACAGGAGTTAGCCGCGGACCGTAGTTCGAATCCTGAGCGTGGGATGAAGGCGACCGACGCCGGGAGTTATCTTACCGTGGCCCTGCGACCATTCGCCCTATCGGCCGTCAGAAACTGCGCATCGGGAGCACGTAGTTTGAGCTGGCAGTTCCGTAACTGGTGTTCCCATAGTTGATGTCGGTCCGCAAAAGTGCGGCTGTGCCAGGCATACCTTGAGTTGAAGTCCGATAGGGCAACCCTGCACCAACAGCAAGATCGATGACGGTTGCGTTGTCGTACGCGAGTTGCATCTCCGTGCGGGTTGGGACGAACCAATCGCTCTGACCGCCGGTTGTCATGCTCTTGACTTCAGCCAGTTTCGCCCCTGAGCAAGACCCAGCCCTATCAGTTGCCAGCCCGGGACTGCTGCACGGTTAGGTGACATGTTCGGTTATGCAGCCTGAGTGGCTGGTGTGGTCATCTTGGTCTCGAATTGGATGGGGGTCAATCGGCCGAGGCCGTCTTGCCTGCGGCGTCGGTGGTAGGTGCGTTCGATCCAGGTGACGATCGCGATGCGTAGGTCTTCGCGGTTGGTCCAGGTGCGCCGGTCCAGGACGTTGTTTTGCAACAGTGCGAAGAACGATTCCATGGCGGCGTTATCGCCCGCAGCACCGACGCGGCCCATTGATCCGACCATGCCGTGGCGGCTTAGCGCGCGGATGTGTTTGCGGCTGCGAAATTGCGATCCGCGGTCGGTATGCACGATGCATCCGGCCACGTCCCCGCGCCTAGCGATCGCGTTGTTCAGCGCGTTGACGGCGATGCGGGATTTCATCCGTGAGTCGATGGAATACCCGACGATCCGGTTGGAGAACACATCCTTAATCGCACACACCTAAAGTTTCCCTTCCATCGTGCGATGTTCGGTGATGTCGGCCAACCACAACTCGTTCGGGGCGCTGGCGGTGAAATCCCGGCCCACGTGGTCCTCATGCACCGGCGGGCCCGGGCGGGTGTTCTTCCCGCGGTGCTTCTTACTGAACACCGAGAACCACCCATTGGCTGAGCAGATCCGCCACGCGGTTCGCCTGGCCATCGGCTGCCCGGCATCACGGGCCTCATCGACGAGGAACCGGTGCCCGTATTCGGGGTCATCGCGGTGGGCATCGAACAACGCGTTCGCCCGATACGCCTCCACCAGTTCGGCGGTCGTAACGGGGTTGGTCAGCCACCGGTAATACGGCTGACGAGCAAGCTTGAGCACCCGGACTCGCAGGGCAACGCCCGAGTGTAACCGCGACGGGGATCCCGTCCTCGGCCAGCTCGCTCACGAGCGGGTAGAGCCTTTTCCCGGCAAATTCGCCTGCGAAAGGTAAGCCGCCGCCCGGCGCAGCACCTCGTTCTCCTGCTCCAACAACCGGTTACGTTTGCGCAGCTCCCGCAGTTCCGCCGACTCCGCGGCCGTGGTCCCGACACGTTTACCCGCCTCGATCTCGGCCTGGCGCAGCCAGTTCTGCAGGCAGCCTTCGGAGATCCCGAAATCATCGGCGATCTGCTTAATCGTCACTCCAGGTTCACGGCGCTGGGCCACCGCCACGACATCATCGCGGAACTCTCTCGGATAAGCCTTCGGCATGGTCGACATCCTTCCAGCGGCACCCCACGGCACCACAGATCAGATGTCACCTACTCATGCAGCAGTCCCTTTAGGGTATTGCCCACTGGATTAGTTACTTGTCGGGGTATCTCCGGCGCCGACGTAAACGTCAAAATTGGAGTGGCCGGTCAACTGCCATTTCCCAGTTCTTGGATTCTTAACGAAGACGCTCATGCGCGGTTTCTTCTCTGAAGTGAGTGGGTTCCCTTTTGGTGTTTCAGTAGTCTGAGCCTTGTATCGCACGACGATGACATTCTTTGCGGAGGTGACGTCAAAACCTGACAAGGAGTAATCAACGACTCTAGGTTCGCTAGATATGTACTCCGCTTTGTGAGCAAATGTATTGTCAGCGCGTTGGATTTGAAAGGATTTTGACAAGAAAGCAGATAAACCTTTTGCATTCTGTTGCTTGAGCAACTCGAAGAACCGGTTTGCTAGCTTCTCCCCTCGAGCTTCAATCGAAATCCTTGCGGTTGCGTTGGAAATCGATTCGCTCCTTGCGCTAGCTACTTGAGGACTCAGGACACTCGCGCCAAACATGATTAGAGAAACCACTGCAATTGCTGGCTTTTTTATCAACAACATTCGCATGATCTATCACTCCCACGGATCTTCTACGTGAACGAAATGACACGTTAGCCAACTACGCCCACTCACAGCAGGGGTAAGGGCTGCTAACAAACCTTGAGCATCCATATGTCCTCCACTTGATAGTTAGTGATACGAAACTATCTCGACCAAATCAGACCCGACCACCGTGTTTTCACGGTCATCTCCCGCCTACCAACCACCCGCACTAAGACGGCGGCCTGTAGACCTGGCCAGGTCCACGAGCTCACAATGCTTGATGACGTCGTTGGAAACGAACTGACCGTCTCAATCGGTTGGAACACCGCTCCGTGGCAGATGTGCTGGCGGGTGAACCAGGCCATCTCCAGCGCAGCCATGACCGGGGCTGACGCGTCAGTCAAATGAATCTTGAGGGTTGATTGTCGGGATTATCCGATACACGAGTGGCCCGAGAGCTGACCATTCTGATAGAAGGATGCGCCACCGGAAACACTCTCCAGTTCCGCGTCATCCAGATCGGTACTACTTGGGACGGGCGACTCTTCGGTCGGCTTCCTTGGGTGTCGACTCACGAGCCGTCTCGGGATCCTTCGGGCCTTGTGATGCGATAGCCGTGTCCGTGTCCTTCGGTCAACAATCGGTTTTTGGTAACCAGAGACTATTTCGACTTAGAAGTCCCGATCACCGTGAAACCACGGTGGTTGAATTCGATAGATCCACGCATCGTGGTGTTGTTGGAAAAGTGACAGCCCGTTGGACAAACGATGTACACGCTGACGATAGGAGACTGGAGCGAGAAATGCCCGACTCACAGCAAACCCCTGTGCAGCACACTCCCCAGGAAGCAGACCTCACCGATGAGGAGCTGGAGAGCCTCGCCGGGGGGATATCAGCGGCCACTCCGAACGAGCCCCAAACCTGCCAGGTAGGGCCCTGATTGCACCGTCAAGGCCGCGTGGGCGCAGTCCTCGGGTAGTCCGTCCTGGCAAGCCCGATCACCGTGAAACCACGGTGGTTGACTTCAATAAATCGACGCGTCGTGGTGTTGTTGGAAAAGTGGCTGCCCGTTGTACGAATGGCCTGCCCCCTGTTTTCGGTCCGGTCTGATTGGGAGTCAGTTGGGTTTGGGGCAGGTGCACACTTCAGGGGATTGTGGTTTTTGTGAGGTAGTGGAGATTGCCCTAGTGCGGCCTGCGGGTCGCGCCCCAACTTGCTCAAGGTTTGTAATCAGTCCCGCCAACAACACCGATCAGTTCTTAGCCGGTGACGTCGGGTACGTCCTTTGCCTCCATCTCTTCAGGATCCATGACATTACTTTAACGACATCACGAATGAACCTGCCGTGAAAAGACTCGGTGGTGAAGGTGGGAAGTCGGACTCGCGGGAGCTAAAGTTCAGCAGCCGCCTCCGCCCCCCGTTCCGAAATCACCCCCGCCAACAACACTGTCCAGTTCTTCGTCGGTGACGTCGGGTACGTCCTTTGCGTCCATCTCTTCAGGATTCATGACTTGAGGTTAACTTTTCGACAAAACTGCGCCTACCGTGAAAACACGGTGGTGAAGGTGGGAAGTCGGACTCGCGGGAGAAACGCCCCAAAACGTCGCGATCGCGCCAGACTCACTGCGACCCCAGTCCCGGTGGCCGCTTCACGCAGCGCTCCTAGCAGGGTGTGGGCGAGAGCGGACTTGCGCGGGCGATGGGTGATCAGCTCCCACGCGATGGGTGCAAGAACGATCATGCTGGCTCGCCGTGCTGCGGGGGATATGGCAGAGCCCAGGACCACCGTGGCGCCGACCGGCCACAGGACACTCCGCAACGTAAGGGACAAGTCTTGCCACTCTTGGCTGATCTCCTGACCAGTGATGGTGGTGGCGATTACTGCAGCATCGGGCACCGACCGGATGGACCACCACCTGCGAGCAAGACGGGAAGCACCCACCGATACTGCCAGAGCGGGATGCCCTGCCACAAAGAGTGCGGCCATGAGGAGTGCCCACCACTCGATGGTCAGATTTACCTTTCCCGGGTGGCGCTTGTCGATCGGGCCCGCGAAGGTCCCGTATTCGTATCGCCGGTGAATCCAATCCGTAAAGTGGGTTATCGATTCGTGTTCGACTATGGTGCTCGGCTCATGGCGGATCACCCACCCCGAAGCGCACAGCCGCCAAACCAAGTCGAGGTCTTCGCCGATGCGCAGGTCTTCGTCGAAAGTGAGATGCTCAACCGCTGAGCGGCGCAGCACAATCGCAGCCGAGGGTGCGTTGAGTATCGATGATGTGGGTCCGACAGTGCCGGGATCCGGACCCGCATCGAGGGCCCCGTGGCAGGTTTCGTAATCATCGATCAGGCGATCGATGATCGCATCAGGTGTGGGGGTCGTCCCCCGATGGAGAACCCTGGAGGCGACCATCGCGACGCGGGGGTCTTCGAAGTGGAAGAGAATCGACGTCGGCCAGTCTGGTGACGCAACGCAATCAGAATCCAAGAATGCAATAAAGGGCGCTTTAGTGTTTCGGATGCCGGTGTTGCGTGCGCCCGCCGGACCGGTATTGACGCTGTGCCGCACGAGTCGACCGCGGTGTCGCTGGACAACCGCTGCTAACTCCTCTCCACGATCGGAGGCGTCGTCGACCACGACCACTCCGGGGCGATCCAAACTGGCCAACAGACGCTCCACTTGCGCAACGCGATCGCGAGTGGGAATGACAATTTCAACGTCGGTGGTATCGGCCGTTAGGTCAGGTTCAGGCTGATAGTCCAGCTCAGGATCAGGGGGAAGGGGGTGTGCGAGACCGCGGTCGATGAGCACTTGTGCAATGGACAACTCGGATTGGGAGCGCAGTAGCACCCCGTTAGGTCCTCCATGGCGCAAACGCAACATCAAATCCTGAGTCGGCTTGCCGAGTCGGGATAGTCGACGCGGGGTTCCACCTAGGACAGTACGACCCGCGTCGAAGAAGTTGACGTAATTGGCCAGGGCGAGGCGAGGATCGCTCATGATTCAGACCTAATGAAGTGATTCTTTACGGCTAGATTGGTCTAGCGCCGCCGCTTACG
>JAQCBM010000025.1 GCA_027729865.1 Actinomycetota bacterium | reverse complement strand
CCACTTCACGGATCTGTGGAGCCGAAGCGCGGCCCAAGCTACGAGGAAGTCTTCCGGGTAGTACTCGCCCCGCACCCCGAAGCCGCCCCCGATGGCCGTTTCTCGCATACGGATTCGTGACCGTGCGATCCCAAGGTGCTCGGAGAGTTGGTTGCGGTTGGAGTGAGGGACCTTCGTCGAACCGTGGATGATGAGACCATCGGAGAGCGGGTCATACTCGACGACCAAACCGCGCGTTTCCATCGGCACGCCGGTGTGTCGACCGGTGTCGAACTGTCCCTCCACAATGATGACAGCCTGTTCGAACGCTGCGTCGACGTCGCCGAACTCGGCCCGGAGCACGGCGACCTCATCGCCTACTTCGAACAGAACTGGCTTCGACGCGGCTTCGAGATCGAGCTGCGCCGGGAGCTCGTCAACCTCGACGAAGACGAGTTCAGCCGCGTCCTCGGCGACGTAGGCGCTCTCGGCTACCACCACCGCGACCGGTTCGCCGACGTAGCGGACTCGCGAGTCGGCGAGCACTGGCTGCAGGTACGGCAGGACGCGGTCATCCGGGGAAACCCTCGGCGAAATCACCGGCACGGAACCCAAGTCCTGGCGGATGTCGTCGGCCGTCCACACCGCGATGACTCCGGGCAAGGCCCTGGCCGCCTCGGCGTCGACTGCGACGAGTGTGCCGTGAGCGATCGGCGATCGCACGACGACCATATGGGCAGTGTGTGGCAGCACCACATCGCCAACGAACGTGGCTGCCCCTCTGATCAAGGCGTTGTCTTCATGGCGACGAAGAGAGCGGCCGATCGAGTCAGTCACGGCGGTATCCAGAGCTCAGAACCTGTCTGACCAGCGTCGCAAGAGCACGGCGAGTCGTTCGAGTCCGCCAGCGAGCGTGCGCAGCACCGAAAGAAGCACGGACCGACCGAGAGATGCCGCCCCGTCGACGGCGAGGTATATCGCTGGAACCTCCGACGCCTTCACTTCAGCCGCTTCGTCCGCGCTACTTGCAGCGAGCTTGGCCTCGAGACACTTGGCGAACTCGGCCGTGAGCCGGTCGGAGACATCCTGGATGATGCTGGTCCGTCCGAATTGGGCAAGTGCACCCTGAAGGCTGATGTCGGCCTCGATGACGACCTTCGAGCTGTCGCCATCGGCCTCGACCCAGTAGCTCACTGTAACCCCGGCGCGACTGCCGCCGGACCGGTCCACCCCTTGGCCCTTGATCTGCGTGCGTCGGGCGCCTTCGTCGCGGTCCAAAATCTGGGCTGTGCCTTCGAACGCTGCACTCACAGGACCGAGCTTGACCTTGAGCCGTCCGGCGAGTTCTTGACCGTCGAACGACGCAAGTTCGGCGCCGGGCATGCACTGGGCAACTTGGGGGATGTCGTCGAGTAGTTGCCAGACCTCATCGGGTCCTTGCGGTACGGAAATCGACTGTCGGAGCTGTGGCATCGAGCCTCCTCTCTGGGACGTCTGATCAGTTCGCAGTGTGACACATCATGAACCAATGTTGAAACAAATTTCAAAGAAAGTGCAATTCTGCTTGAATTTTCGTGGTGGTTGACTAGGTTTCGCATCGTGAAGCCAGCATCTTTCGACTACGTCTCCGCGTCATCGATTGACCAAGCGGTCTCGGTTCTGTCAGAACTCGGAGATGAGGCCAAGGTGATCGCCGGTGGGCAGAGCCTGGTGGCGATGATGAATTTTCGGCTCGCCCGTCCGGCCACGTTGGTAGACATCAATCGGGTGCCCGGTCTCGACGTCATCGATGTCGGCGCCGACTCGGTCGCGGTCGGAGCGCTGGTGCGCCATCGTCGACTCGAGTTGGGTGGGGAGGTGCCGGGCCCTCTGGGAGATTTGCTGGCCGAGGCCGGTCATCATGTTGGCCATCTTCCCATTCGGACGCGCGGCACGTTCTGCGGCAGCATCGCTCATGCCGACCCGGCCTCGGAATGGTGCGTGTTGGCGGCGCTGCTGGATGCTCGCATGGAGGCCACCTCGACACGAGGGACGCGACTCATCCCCGCCGAGGAGTTCTTCGTCACCGTCTTCACCACTGCCCTGGAACCAGATGAGATCCTGACCGCTGTGCATCTTCCACTGCTGTCGGAGAATCACCACGTCGGGTTCGCGGAATTCAGCCGCCGAGCTGGTGACTTCGCAATTGTCATGGCGATGACTGCGATCGAGGTCGCCGACGGAAGGATCACCGACGCCCGGGTCGCACTCGGCGGTGTCGCTGCGCAGCCCACGCGATCGTCGGCGGCTGAGGCGGTCCTGGTCGGTCGCGCCCCCGGTGCCGAGACTTTCGCGGACGCAGCGTCCGCTGCGGCGGAGAACGTCACGCCTCATGGTGACGTTCACGGTCCGGCGGAGTATCGAGTGGACCTCGTTCGCGCCATGGTTCGGCGATCCCTCACACGCGCTCTCGGTGAGGGCTGAGAATGCTGGTCGGCAGTGCGGTACCGCGGACTGAGGATCCACCCCTGATCCGTGGGCGTGGTTCGTTCGTTGCTGACCGTGCTACCGGGGCGTGGGCAGTTCGATTCGTCCGATCTCCGGTCGCTTCAGGAGTGATCCGCTCCATCGAGTTTCCCGACGGTGCGTTGGTGTTCACCGCCGCCGACCTCGAGGGTCTTGGAGACATTCGGCCAATGCTGCATCGTGGTGACTACGCGCCCGTTGCCCAACCCTTGTTGGCTCGTGACCGAGTGCGTTTCGCCGGCGAACCGCTGGCTGCGGTCGTGGCGAGGACTGCCTACGAGGCTGAGGATCTGGCAGAACAGGTCTACGTCGACATCGACGTCGAGGATTGTGTCGTCGATGTCGTCAGCGCCATGGCCGATGGTGCACCCAAGGTCCACGAGACCGATCTCGGCACCAACATCGCCGTCGATGCCCGTGTTGCCACACCGGGCGTTGCGGAGGCGTTCACATCCGCTGCCCATGTCGTCGAGGTGCAGGTGGGCTCGGATCGCCAGAGCGCGTTTCCACTCGAGACACGAGGAGGGCTCGCCGAGTTCGACCCCCGGACCGGCCGTGTCCGCCTGACGACGTCGACCCAGGCGGCCCACGTCGTTCGAACTGCGATCTGCGACGTCCTGGGAATACCCGAACGCGACCTTCAAGTAATCGCGCCAGACGTTGGCGGTGGATTCGGTCAGAAGTATTGCCTGGCGCGCGAGGACGCCGTCGTCACGTGGCTGGCCCGCCGGCTCGAGCGACGAGTGGCATGGATTGAGGATCGCCTCGAGAACTTCACCAGTGCCTTTCACAGCCGAGAACACCAATACACCCTGCGGGCAGCGTTCTCCGCTGACGGCATCATGCAGGCGCTCGACGCCGACATCATCTGCAATGTCGGTGCCTACTCGTGCTACCCGGTCACGTGCGCTGTCGAGCCGCTGATGGCGATGGCCGAGATGCCCGGTCCATACGCGGTACGTGAATACGCTGCTCGCGCCAGAGCCGTCCTCACCAACCTGTGTCCAATCGCTCCGTATCGAGGAGTGTCACGGCCGGTCATCACGTTGGCACTCGAACGACTGATGGACACCGCTGCCCGGCAGCTGGGCGTCGATCCCGTCGAGCTGCGTCTCCGGAATCTCATCGACGACTTTCCACACACCTCTCCGACCGGTCTCGTCTATGACGAGGCGTCGTACCGCGAGGCATTGCGTAGCGCTGTCGAAGCGGTGGATCTGCCGTCTCTACGGCAGCGACAAGCCGAACTCCGCGAACGCGGACGCTTCATCGGCGTGGGATTCTCGACGTTCTCCGAGCGGACCGGCTACGGGACCTCAGCGTTCGCCG
This sequence comes from Actinomycetota bacterium, assembly GCA_027729865.1. Lineage (GTDB taxonomy): Bacteria > Actinomycetota > Actinomycetes > S36-B12 > S36-B12 > S36-B12. Next base: position 8,812 of record JAQCBM010000025.1, on the reverse strand, counting down.
CTCGGATGATGGACGTCACTCTCGGGTACGAAGACGTCGAGTTGGCCATGGACCCATCAGGCAATGTCGAGCTGCGAATCGGAGCGTCTCCGCACGGCCAAGGACTCGCCACCGCCTTGGGGCAAATCGTTGCCGACCGTCTCGGAATCGAGCTTGCCGCTGTTCGTGTCAACCACGGCGATACGGACAGAGACCCGTTCGGATGGGGGTCGTTCGCCTCGCGCGGTATGGTCATTGCCGGCGGAGCTGCGTCACTCGCGGCAGACATGCTCGCCGAGCAGGTCTCCCGAGTTGCCGCCGAAATGCTTGAAGCCGTCCCCGAGGACATCGTGTTGGCGGACGGAGCAGCCACGGTGGCAGGAACCACGGTCTCGGTGCTGATCTCGGAGGTGGCCCGAACGGCATCCCACCGGCGAGACCTCGCCGGAGGCGTGCAAGGACTTGCGGTGAGAACCACCTATGACCCGGCCGGAACGTTTTCGAATGCCTGCCACGTGGCAGTCGTCGAAGTCGATCCCGACACGGGAGCAGTCACGATCGAGCGGTTCGTCGTGGTCGAGGACGCCGGTCTACTCGTCAATCCGATGATCGTCGACGGACAGATCCACGGCGGTGTCTGCCAGGGCATCGCCAACGCGCTCTACGAGTCCTTGCAGTACGACGACGATGGCAACCTGGTGACCGCCAGCTTGCTCGACTATCTGCCCCCCACGATCGCCGAACTCCCCCACGTCGAGATTCACCACCTGGTCACAATCTCTGACGCCACACTCACCGGCGCGAAAGGTGTCGGCGAAGGCGGCACCATCGGTGCGCCAGCCGCCGTACTGAACGCCATATCCGACGCCTTGTCGCCATGGGGGGTCGATGTGAACCAGATGCCGGCCACACCCAGCAGGATCCGGTCGCTCATTCGTGGGCGACATCCCGAAAGGAACAACACCCGATGAGTTCGCAAGAGCGCCCAGTGACGCTAGAGGTCAACGGTGACCCGGTTCGCGTCTTCGTCGAGGCGCGCAAGACGCTCGCCGACACGCTTCGTGAGGACTGTGGTCTCACGGGAACACACCTCGGCTGCGAACAGGGGGTTTGTGGGGCTTGCACCGTTCTGATCGACGGCGACCCGGTCCGATCCTGTCTCATGTTCGCGGTTCAAGCCGAAGGGTCCGAAATCAGAACCATCGAAGGTCTCGAGTCGGCCGACGGCACGCTCCATCCGCTCCAGCAGAGCTTCTGGGATCACCATGGTCTGCAGTGCGGCTTCTGCACTCCAGGGTTTCTCATGCTCGCCGCTGGTGTACTCGAAAAGGACCCCAACGCCGACGAGGAGACCTTGCGTGAGGCGTTGTCATCCAACCTCTGTCGCTGCACCGGTTACCAAAACATTCTGAAGTCGGTTCTCGCAGCCGCCGAGAAGCTTCGGTCTTGACGACTGGCGCCATGGTGATCGGCCAACGGGTCAAGCGTCTCGAGGACTATCCACTTCTCACCGGTCGTGGTGGCTTCGCAGCCGATCAGTCGCGCACCGGTCAGCTGCACGCTCGGTTCGTTCGATCACAAGTCGCGCATGGACGCATCAGCGGAATCGAGACCGATCAGGCCCGAGCCCGCCCGGGTGTCGTGGCGGTACTCACCGCCGCCGACCTTCCACCGAGTTTCCCGAAGATCGCGCCCCGTCAGGTGGGGTTCGACGAGATGGTCCCCTACCTGCAATCTGTGCTCGCCTGCGATCGCGTGCGATATGTGGGTGAGCCGATTGCGGTCGTCATCGCAACGGATGCATACGAGGCCGAGGACGCCGCCGAAGACGTCTTCGTGCACATCGAAGAACTGACAGTGGTCGTTGATCCGCGAGTGGAACCCTCGGCCTGGGATGACCTGGGCCACGACACCGAGGTCATGCTGATCAACGAGGCATACGGAGAGGTCGATGAAGCGTTCTCGACTGCGGAATGTGTGGTCGAACTCGAGCTGAGCGTCGGTCGGCACAGTGGGGTGCCGATGGAAACACGTGGAACGCTGGCGTGGACCGACCCCATGACCGGCACGCTCCATGTCGGCGGGGCAGCCAAGGTCCCGCACTACAACCGCAACGCCCTGGCATCGATGCTCGGACTAGACCGTGATCGGGTCCAACTCCACGAGATCCACGTCGGCGGAGGCTTCGGCATCCGTGGCGAACTGTATCCGGAGGATGTCGTGGTGGCCTGGGCCGCGCTCAGGCTAGGTCGACCAGTGAAGTGGATCGAGGACCGGCAAGAACATCTCATCGCCGCCAATCACTCACGGGACCAAGTCCACGTCATCAAGGCGGCTGTGGGTCTCGACGGTGTCATCCATGCGATCGACGACGAGTTCTGGCAGGACCAGGGAGCGTATGTGCGCACGCACGGCGCGACCGTGCCAACGTTGACCGCAACGCTGCTCCCCGGCCCGTACCGGGTGCCGGCGTACCGGGTGCGCGGTCACATCCGACTGACCAACAAGACCCCGGCCGGCACCTACCGCGCCCCCGGCCGCTACGAGGGGTCGTTCGTTCGTGAACGCCTCGTCGACGTGATCGCCGAACGACTCGATCTCGACCCAGCCGAGGTTCGACGTCGCAACCTCATTGGGCATGAGGAAATGCCGTACTTGCGTCCGATGTCGGTGCTCGGCTCGAAGATCGAGTACGACTCGGGCCAATACGTCCGGATGCTGGATCGAGTGCTGGATCATGTGGACTATCCGACGCTCCGTGCCGACGTCGCGCAGCGACGCGCCGACGGCGAGCATGTCGGCTTCGGCTTCGGCTTCTTCGTCGAAAAGAGCGGCCTCGGCCCGTACGAGGGCGTCCGAGCCTCGGTCGACCCCGACGGCGCATTGCGGATCGTGACCGGAGCGGCGTCGGTCGGTCAGGGCGTCGAGACCACGATCGCTCAGATCGCCTCGGAGGTGCTCGGAATCGACTATGCCTCCATACGAGTGTCGCACGGTCAGACCGATGAGCTCCCGTACGGCTTCGGCGCGTTCGCCAGTCGAGTGACGGTCATGACCGGCTCAGCAACGCATCTCGCCGCCACGGAGATTCGTGAGAAGGCGCTCGAAATCGCAGCGCAGATGCTGGAAGCCTCCCCGGAGGACTTGGAGCTGGTTGACGGGCGGATCTCGGTGAGAGGAACGCCCGCTCGTTCCCTCACGCTGGGCCAAGTCGCCGCTGATCTCGACCCATCCGGCGCTCGCCGTCACGGCACCACTCCTTCGTTGTCGGCTGAGTCATGGTTCCACACCGATCACATGACCTACCCGTACGGTCTGCACTTCGCTGTGGTCCACCTCGATCCCGAAACCGGCCACGTCGCCTTCGAGCGATACGTCATCGCATACGACGTAGGTAGAGCCATCAACCCAACGCTGATCGAAGGGCAAATTGTCGGGGGGCTGGCTCAAGGACTTGGGGGCGCCCTTTACGAGCAGTTCGTCTACGACGATTTGGCGCAGCCACAGGCCACCAGCTTCATCGACTATCTGATGCCAACGCTGATGGAGATGCCCGAGGTGGAGGTGCTGCTCTCAGAGGATGCACCATCGCCGCTGAATCCGCTTGGTGTGAAAGGAGCGGGTGAGGGCGGTACGACGGGAGCTGGCGCTGCCATTGCCGGCGCGATCTCTGACGCTCTTGGGAGCGCTGAGATCATTCACTCCATCCCAGTCGCCCCGGCGACGATCTGGGCCACTCTGAACGACGCGTAACACGGTCTAGACACCCGCACCCGGCAGTGGTTCCAGGGCTCATGGTCGGTGCGGCAACACCCTTGCATTCTCGCTCACAGTGAATGTATTGTTCAACGTGGTTGAACTTGGTTGATGCCAGGTCTCGGCCAGCCCGAACACCACCGGAACATCGTGACATCGTCACCGACACCAAAGGAGTGGATCAGATGAAGGTCGTCGATCTCACGCATCCGTGGAGCATCCATACCCCTGGCTGGGTCGGTTACCCGGGCGGGAAGCTGTATTACACGCAGAACCTGCAGACGAATCAGATCGTGTCGCAACGACTCGAGGTCTCGCTTCACTCGGGCACCCACCTCGATGGCCCGATGCATGGCACCGACACGATGGTGGGCATGTCTGACCTCCCGCTGACGAAGCTGATCCACGAAGGTGTGGTTGTCGACCTCTCCGAGACCGTCTCTGATTGGGACGTGATCATGCCGCATCACATCACCGATCAGGTCGAGGTGAAAAAGGGTGACATTCTGATCATTCACACCGGGTTCCACCGCTACTACCAAGGTCAGCCGCAACAAGACCTCGTGCGATACTTCTGCATGCACCCCGGTGGTGGGATTGAGCTGGCCAAGTGGATGCAGGAGATGGAGATCCGCTGGTGGGGTATTGACGCCGGATCAGGTGACCACCCCATGGCCACCACCATCCGTGACATGCGCCCCGATATCGCACGTCAGTTCGAAGAGCACGTGGGCATGTCCATCAAGGACTACTTCGGCGAGTACGAGTACGTCCACCATAAGTCGGGCAGGAAGATCAAGAGCGACATCTTCCCAATGCACCACTTTGCGTTCCAGAACGAATGTATCCATGCAGAGAACATCGGTGGCGACATCGAACTGGTCTTGAACCAGCGGTGCATTATCGGTTTCTTCCCGCTCAAGATCGACGGGGGCGAGGCTGCCCCGGGACGGTGCATGGCCTTCCTCGACTGTGGAGATCTCACCGTCGAGGACCTCGCCGAAGCTCTTGGTTGATCCGGGACCGGATCCGAAGAGGCGCAAGCCATGAACCTAGGTCCAGGTGGGGGCGTCCGCTTAGCGATGATGTCATCATCGCCCAGACCACGACGTTCACGACTCGATCGACGCGTTGGCTCAGGGGCCTGGTGAACGAGAACGTGACCGCCCTTGAGTCGGCGACCCATTCCTCTCGGCACGTACGGACGTGGTTGTCGGTTCCGGAGCAGTGGGGTCGATCGGGCCCGCATCCAGATCTCGTCGTGCTCCCAGCTGGTTCAGGCACGCCGTGAGCTCACCGCTGAACATCTTCACCGGGTTGTACATCGACGGTGCATGGCGTCGTGGCTCCGGCGAGCGCGAGATTCTCGACCCGACCACTGGCAAGCGGCTGGCTGGTGCTGCCACGGCGTCGATCGAGGAGTGCCTCGAGGCAGTCGACGCCGCTTCGGCGGCCCAGCCTGCTTGGGCGTCGACTCCTCCTCGCCAGCGCGCCGAGGTGCTCCGTCAATGCTTCGAACTGATGGTGCGCGAGCGTGATGCGATCGCTGACCTGATCCAGCGCGAGAACGGCAAAGCGTTGCGGCAAGCGATCGGCGAGGTGTACGACGCCGCAGAGTTCTTTCGTTGGGGTTCCGAAGAGGCTGCGCACATCGGTGGCGACTTTCGAACGGTGCCAAATGGCGATGAGCAGATCGTGGTGCTGTCAGAGCCCATCGGGGTCGCACTGCTCATCACTCCGTGGAGCTTTCCGGCAGCCACGGCGACCCGCCAGATCGCCCCGGCGCTCGCAGCGGGGTGCACATGCGTGTTGAAGCCGGCTCCTGAGACCCCGCTCACCGCTCTGTACCTCGCCGACCTCGTTCGACGTGCAGGAGCACCCCCCGGCGTACTCAACGTGGTGTTGCCCGATCCGCCGGTCGATGCGGTCGCCGCAATGATGGGCCATCGATCGATGGGCAAGCTGTCATTCACAGGATCGACGTCAGTGGGCCGAAGCTTGCTCGAACTCGCCGGCAAGCACCTATTGGAGACGAGCATGGGAGTCGGAGGCAATGCGCCGTTCGTCGTGCTCGACGATGCCGATCTTGACATCGCGGTCGAGGCAGCGCTGCTTGCCAAGATGACCAACGCGGGAGCCTCGTGTATCGCAGCGAACCAGTTCTACGTTCATGAACGCATCGCCACAGAGTTCATATCGCGGTTCACGGCTCGAATGGCCGAACTGTCGATCGGATACGGACGCGAAGCCGACACCGATGTCGGCGCGCTCGTGTCCGCGTGCGAACGCGACAGGGTGGGCCAACTGCTGGCCGAGTTCATCGAGAGCGGTGGTGAAGTGACGACCGGTGGTCGGGCATCCGGAACATCGGGCTTCTTCTTCGAGCCAACGGTCGTCGCCGACGTGCCGATTGACGCCCCGACGCTCGGCTCGGAGATCTTCGGGCCGCTAGCGCCGATCGTGGTTTTCGACGACCTCGACGAAGTCATCACCCACGCCAACGCCGCCGACGCCGCGCCGATCTCCTACATCATCAGCCGTGACGTCACCCGTGCGTTCGGATTGTCACGGCGCATGGATACCGGCATGGTCGCGATCAACCGTGGTCGAGTGTCAGACCCCGCTGTGTCGTTCGGTGGTTTCCAGCACAGCGGAGCCGGTGCACAAGGCGGCTCGGAGGGGATTGCCGGGTACCTCAAACGGAAGTACGTCGGCCTGGAACTCTGACTCGCGCGGCGGCTGTCGGCCTACGTCCAACGCGCCGACTTGGGGCCTCGTGCATGTAGTGGACTCGGTGCTAGAGGAATGCATCGGCGTTCAGCTTCGCGGCCGTCAGGCCGAGCACCGCGAACACCCAGCGGTCGAAGGCCAGATTCGTGATCCGGCTGCCCAGTCGGATCCCCGCCTTGAGTGAGAGATAAATCGGGATGACGGCGATCACGCCAAGGACGAGCCGCTCGACGGTGAGAAGTCCTGCGACTGCGAGCGCCGGCAGCTGAATGATGCCGTAGACCAGGAAGAGAACAGTGAGCGACAGCACATAGGCCTGGCGCGGCATCCGGTACGAATGGAGGTAGGGCGACAGCAACGGGCTCGACATTCCGCTGCTTCCTTGCAGGGTGCCGCTCAGGAACCCGATTGGAATGGCTGTCCGTGCCGCCAGCCGCTCGGACAGTTCGAAGGCCGGTCGGAGTTGATTGACCGCGATGTAGCCGATGATGACCGCAGCCAGAACGAGACCCATGATGTCCTCGTCGACAGTCGTGAGCACGAACGTGCCGAGCGCTACCCCGAAGATCCCCACGACCACCATGGATCTCAGGTGGCGCGTCTGCTCGAAGGCTTGACGGTTCGCGCCGATCAACTGCAGGTTCGAAGTGATCGACGGGATGACCATGATCACCACGGCCTGCTCCACACCGATGAATGTGGCCATGATCGGGATTGCGACGACGGGCAGTCCGCTGCCGGTCACACCCTTGACGAATCCTCCGATCACGACGGCCACGAGGATCACGAGCAGCTCCGTCACTTGAGCACTCCGAGAGGCCGTAGCCCTTTACTCGATTTTCGATAGGAGTACACTCGATTTCAATCCTACTGTCATCTCATTTACGAGCGAGGTGCTCTCATGGCGCAAACGACGGCTTCGTCAAGCGCGCTGGTGGTCGTTGACTACCAGAACGACTTCTGCCATCCCGACGGCGCCTTCGGTCGGGCCGGGCACGACCTGTCCGCAGTACAAGCGGTAGCCGAACCGATCCGACAGCTTCGTCAGGAAGCACACCGCTGCGGTGTACCCGTCATCCTGGTCCGCGTGGAACACTCCGACTGGACTGACGACCAGGCATGGATTCGCCGGTTCGAAGGACTCCCTGACGAGGCGCGCCCCAAAGGCGCGGTGGCTACCAAAGGTTCCTGGGGAGCCGACTTCTACGAACTGGACGCCGACGACAGGGACCTGGTCCTGGTGAAGCACCGATATTCGGCGTTTGCCTATACACCACTGGAGCTGGTGCTGCGAGCTCGTTGCGTTACCCAGGTCGTGATATGCGGAGTCCAGACGGACGTATGTGTGCTTGGCACGGCGCGTGATGCCCTGCAGGCTGGTTTTCAGCCGGTCGTCGTCAGCGACGCTGTGGCGACTGGCGACCAGAGTGCTCATCAGGCGGCACTCGACGGCATCCGTGTTCGAGTAGGCCCGTTGGCCGCTGCTAACGAGGTGATCGAGGCGTGGTCCGACGGGTGAGTCGGGCCGGTTGCATCACCAGCAGTGCCAGTGCACCACCTCGTCGAAGGGGCGGCGATCGAGACGCTCGATCGGGTGCAGCGGCCCGGCGCTGGGGAACCCGAGGGCCAGGACGTACGCACCTCGATGCGTTGGCGGAAGTCCGATAACGGACCGCAGCACCTCTTGGTCATGTGCAAGTGCATGACCTGAGCCGATGCCATGATCGGCCGCCACGAGGGCCATGGCCATGGTCGCTTGGCCGAGGTCAAACTCAGCGTGGGACATCGCGTCGGCGCCGTTCTCGACCGGAGTGGCGATCACGATGGTTGCGGCCGACCTGGCGACATGGCCGGCGCCAACCCACACCTTCGACAGATCCTCAAGCGCCGCTCGCTCGGTGACCACCACGAAGTCCCACGGTTGACGGTTGTTCGCAGAAGGAGCCCGTCGTCCAGCCTCGAGGATTTGGTCGAGCACCTCCGACGGGATCGCAGTGGTCGAGAACTCTCGGACGTTTCTCCGGGCTCGGTAAGCGTCCCACGTTTCCATATGCCAGGCACCGTAGCTGGACTCTCATTCGCCCCAATGCCATCGAGCACTACTGCTCGGGACGCCTACGACCTGGCTGTGGACCGGTGCTGGCGACTTGGCGTGCTCATCGTCAGAACGGCGGACCCGGTTGCGGGCCCTACGATGGCCAGTCGCAGTCCGGCGCAGACGGTTCAGCGGGGTTTTCTCCCAGGTTTCGCGCCGGTCCCCCGCAGCTATCCCCGAGGAGCATCGCGATACCTTCGCGCGACGACGAGTGCCTCTCGGCCGATATGGCTCACCAGAGGAGGTTGCTCA
>JAQCBM010000024.1 GCA_027729865.1 Actinomycetota bacterium | reverse complement strand
GCACCCTGGCCGACCTGCACACCAAGGCTCGCTTCATGCGCGTGACGACGGCCGGGCGCGAAGAGAGCCATCCGCACGACGTGACGATCACGCACGAAGCACCGAACTACCACCGCTCGTAGCGGGCCAATTCCCGCTCGGGCGGGCGAGGTCACGGTTCGTGCCCGGGGTAACCGACGACCTGCCGATCGTTGCTGGGTCGACATCGAAGGTCGAGGTACGCGATGTCGTGGCCTTCGGGTCCGATGATCTGATCGCCACTGGGTGACCCCCGGGCCGAGGAACCCAGAACCCCCAAGAAGAACTCCTCTTGACAGCAAGGTACCTAATCGATAAATACTTAAGTACCTAACGGTTTCGACCAATGTCACACGTCAGGGGAGGTTCACGTGGGCAAGTTCACCAAGGAGCAGTTCGAGCTCCATACCCAGCGGCTCAGCGATAAGCCGATGGACTGGGGCACGTTCCGTAAGCAGGGCGAATACAAGAAGGAATACGACCGCCCGCACGTCCGCATGATCGGCGGCAGCATCACCCAGGTCCACGACGAAGACGGGTGCATCCCCGCCGAAGGGTTCACCCTCTCGCTCATGATGATGCCCCCGGGAAGCGTCGCCCCCTCCCACGCCCATGAGGTGGAAGAGGTCTTCTACTGTCTCCAGGGTCAGTTGGTCGGGTTCTGGGAGGACGACGACGGCAACGTCATGGAGACCACCCTGTACCCGAACGACCTGCTGCACAGCCCGGCCGGCATCGCTCACGGACTACGCAACGACACTCAAGCCGATGCTCTCGTTCAGGTGATCATCGGAAAGGGACGCCCGCTCAAGCCCACCTACGTCGACCCGAAGTTGGCCGAGCTCTAGCCCGGATCGTCATCACTTGCAGCTCTCCGATTACACGTCCGAAGGGGTCGCAGATCGTGTGAAGTCGGGGCGGGTGGGAGTGATCGTGCCGCTCGGGGCGACCGAGCAGCACGGACCGCACCTACCGCTCGATGTCGACTCGACCATTGCCGCCGCCGTGGCCGCGGCCGTCGCCGAACGCCTCGGCGCAGCCGGCCACGATTGCGTCGTCGCGCCCGTTCTTCCGTTCGGTGACAGTGCGCATCATGCGGTGTACGCCGGATCGGTGTCGTTGCGTCGCAACGTCGTTGTCGACCTCTTGCACGACATCTGTGAGTCGTTCCTGATCAAGACCTTCGCATGGGTTGCACTCGTCACCGGTCACGCCGGCAACTGCTGGGCCATGCGCGACGTCGCTGCTCACCACGCCAGGCAGAAAGTCATATCCGTCGACGACTGGCCCGCCATGCGGACGGCGATTCACAACGTCGCCCGAGACGTCCTCGGACTCGACGCCGACTACGTGGGAACGCACGCCGGACACTTCGAAACCAGCATCATGCTGCATCTTCGACCCGAATCGGTGCGCATGAATCGAGCCGTCGCTGGGGCAATTGGTGATCCGAATCTCCTCGGCACCCGGCTTCGCGACGAAGGAATGAAAAAAGTGTCACCCAATGGAGTCATCGGTGACCCGACGAAAGCAACCGCTGAAGCTGGTTCTCATTACCTCGCCGCTCTCGTCACTTACAACGAAACGATCATTCGGAGCAGACTCGCATCATGAAGCGTTTCGTCACTCTCAACCCAGCAAAACTGCTCGAGGCAAGTTTCGCACCGGTCGTCATCGTCCTGCTCACCCTCTACATGTGGTGGACGAGTCCGGTCTTCATGACGACGATCAACATCACCAACATCTTGTTGCAGGTGTCGATCCTCGCCATCGTCGCCTTCGGTATGACATTCGTGATCATCGCCGGCCAACTCGACCTGTCGCAGGGTTCGGCCAATGCGCTCATCGGTGTGATCGCCGCCGACGTGATGGTGCGCGCCGACAACCTGTGGCTCGGCATCCTGGTCGGTCTGGCTCTCGGCGTCGGAGTCGGTGTCTTCAACGGATTCGTCACCGCATATCTGAGGGTTCCCTCGTTCATCACAACTCTTGGAGTTCTGGTGATGGCCCGTGGTCTCGCCCGCGAAGTCACCGCGGGAAACACCATTGGTGGTCTCCCCGAAGCCTTCACCGACTTCATGTCGAAGGAGTTCCTCGGACTCGGGATGCCCGTACTCGTCGCCGTGCTGTGGGGCGTGGTCATGCATGTTCTGCTCAGCCGGACGCAGTTCGGACTCCATGTCTTCAGCGTGGGCGGCAACCCCGAGGCGTCGCACCGTGCTGGGATCAATGTGAAGCGCGTCCTTCTAGCGGTCTTCATCGTGAGTGGACTGTCGATCGCCGTGTCGGGTCTCCCCCTCCTCGGTCGTGTCCGCGCCGGCCAACCCAATGCCTCCACCCTTTTGGAGCTGTACGCCGTCGCGGGCGTCATTCTCGGAGGGACTCGCCTCACCGGCGGAAAGGGATCGATTCCGCGCACCGCCGCTGGCGTGCTTCTCATCGGCCTCATACAGAACTCGTTGAACCTGAAGAACGTCTCGTCGAACTACCAGCAGGTGGTTCTCGGCCTGGTGTTCATTCTCGCCATGACAGCCGAATCGTTCGGCCAGCAGGTTCGAGACATCGCCCGACGGCTCCGTAACAGGAGAACCGACGGACAACAAGTGTCCTGAGAGATTGGCTCTCACGACAGCACAACCCACACATCACCACAACGGGGGAGATATGAAAACACGCAAACTGGGCATTGCGGCCGTGGCCGTCGCCCTGCTCTTCGGAGCAGCAGCCTGCGGAGGCGACGACTCGAGTACGTCGGATGCTTCGTCGGCACCCACGGAAGAAACCACTGGTTCGACCGACGAGACGTCGGCACCGGCCGAAGGTGAATGTGCCGAGACGTATCAGGTCGGCTGGGCCAACCTCGACGCTGGCATTCTGTACTACCGCGACCTCGAGGCCGGTCTCCAGGAATTCGCCGATGCGAATTGTTGGGAACTGATCCCTACTGATGCGGCGTACGACATTCCGAAGCAGATCGCGCAGATCGAAGACATGATCGTGAAGGGTGTCGATCTCATCATCGCCGCCCCTGGCGATCGTGAGGCGCTCGTCGCCGTCTACGAGAAGGCGCAGGAAGCCGGCATTCCGATGCTCTCGTCGGGCAACAACCTTGCCGACGGTAACGAAGCCCTTGAAATCGGCTTCGTGGGAACCGATTGGGAAGTCGAGGGCGTTCGCCAGACCGAATGGATGGTGTCGAAACTCGCTGACGGCGACAAGGTCGCCCGAATCGGTGGCGTTGGTGCCACCCAATACGTGCAGAAGCGCAAGGCGGGCTTCGAAAAGGTCATGGGTGAGAACCCCGGCATCGAAGTCGTGTTCAACCAGGACGCCAACGGCTTCAACCAGGAAGAAGGACTCCGACTGGCTCAGGATGCGCTCACGGCGAACCCCGATCTGAAGGCCATCTGGGCCGACAGTGACGCTCTCGCCCTCGGCGCAGTGCTGGCACTCAACGAGCGTGGGATCAGCCAGGCCGACGTACTGGTTCTCGGCAGCGACGGCGAGCCCATCGCTTTCGATCAGATCCGCGCTGGTGATGGTGTCGATTACACCATTGCTCTGCACGGTCTGCAGTGGGGCCGCCTCACCGCCGAGGTCGCTCACGCCTACCTCACCACCGGCTCGACCGGATACGAGTACTTCATTCAGGCACCGACCGAAGGCGTGAGCGCCGACAACATCGGTGACCGCACCAACGAGGACCTTCGCTGAGAAAGGTCTGAGCCGAACGTGTCTGGGAACAAGCATCACAACACCGACGTGTTGATCATCGGTGCCGGGGCGTCGGGCGGCGTTGTCGCCCGACGCCTCTCCCAGGCTGGGCTCAGCGTTCGCATCCTCGAACAAGGGGAGTGGCCCGATCGTGGCGCGTTCCGCGGTGCCGAAGACGATTGGGAACTCACCTATCGCAAGCAATGGTCCGCCGATCCGTGCATCCGTCAGCGGCCCGAGGACTACCCGATCAACTCGGACGACGCCGACATCACACCACTCATGTTCAACGGTGTCGGCGGGGGAACCATCATTTACAACGGAACTTGGCCGCGCATGCTGCCGTCCGACTTCCGGACTCGATCCCTCGACGGCGTCGGTGACGACTGGCCTGTCACCTACGACGAACTGAAGCCGTACTACGACCGAACCGACGCTGAGTTCGGAGTGTCGGGCCTCGGGGGAGATCCTTTCTTCCCTGACGAGATCGATTACCCGCTCCCTCCATTGCCACTCGGCAAAGCCGGACGCAAAGTTGCCGAGGGCCACAACAGACTTGGCTGGCACTGGTGGCTCGAACCCAACGCCATTCTCTCCCGCCCGTATGACGGACGACGCCCGTGCGTTCAGCGCGGTACCTGCACCTCGGGCTGCGGTGAAGGAGCCAAAGCCTCCACCGACCTCACCCACTTTCCGCACGCTATTCGTGACGGTGCCGAACTGGTCACCGGGGCGCGGGTCGTACGTATCGAACACGACCACAACGGTTTGGCCACTGGCGTGGTGTATCTCACCCGCGACGGCGCCGAACACTTCGCCGGCGCGAGCATCGTCATCGTCGCTGCCAATGCCATCGGCACACCACGCCTGCTTCTCATGTCGGCATCGAACAAGTTTCCTGATGGCCTCGCCAATCGATCAGGCCTCGTCGGTCAACGACTGATGATGCACACCTTCTCGGTGGTCACCGGCTACTTCGAGGAGTCACTCGGCACCTGGCAAGGGCACTTCGGTGCCAGCATCACCTCGTACGAGTTCTACGAAACCGATCCCAGTCGTGGATTCGCCAGGGGCGCGAAATGGGCATTGTCTCCCGTCGGTGGTCCGCTCGGTCACGTTCTTCCGCAACGTGCCGGACAGGCGGTGTGGGGACCTGCTCATCACGACGACATGCTCGAACGTTTCGGGCGCGGAGCATCGTGGGCCATCTTCGGTGAAGACCTTCCCGAAGAAACAAACTTCGTGTCGCTCGATCCCACGCTCACCGACAGCAGTGGTCTGCCCGCACCCAAGGTCACGTACACGTTGGCGAAGAACTCGATCGACCTCATGAAGTTCCAAGTCGACCGGGCCGTCGAATCCATGGAAGCCGCTGGTGCGCGCGCTGTCACGCGTGATGTCCTGCTACCCCATTCCGGATGGCATCTCATGGGTACCGCTCGCATGGGTGACGATCCGGTGTCGTCGGTCGTGAATCGCTGGTCGCAGAGCCACGACGTCCCCAATCTGTTCGTCGTCGACGCCAGCCAGTTCGTCACCTCGAGCGGCGTCAATCCAACCAGCACCATCGCTGCACTCGCTCTGCGCGCCGCTGACCGAATCGTGTCACAACGTTCAGAGATCCCGGTACCGACATGAACGACGCACTCATGGCTCGCCTTCTCGAGATCGCGGAACGACTCGTTCCGACCACGGCCAGCATGGTCGGAGCGGGCATTGTCCCCGATGCCGCACGCTTCATCGAACGCGCCCTCGAGTCACGCCCCGATCTTGGTGACAGTCTCGCCGAGGCCGTCGCTGTCTGCACCGACGAACTGATCGAAGTCGCGCTGCGCGGTGATTCGGTCGACTCACGTGCCTTCGACCAGGTGGCCACCCTGGTGATTGGTGCGTACTACATGAATCCAGTCGCCCGACGACAGATCGGCTACCCAGGCCAGCTCGCCCTCGAATACGACCCGATGGAATACGTCACGTGGGTTGACGAAGGCCTACTCGACCAAGTCATGAGCCGAGGCCCCCGCTACCGAGAGGTGACACTATGAATTTGAGCCGTACCGTCGTACTCACCGACTACGCCGCCGGCCCATCGGTCGTCGATCTGAGAGTTCCCGACCTGCAACCCGGCGAGATCCTCGTCGAAGTGAGTGCTGCCACGGTGTGCGGCACTGATGTGCACATCGCCGCCGGTAACTTTCCGCAACTCGCCACATTGCCCCTGGTGATGGGGCACGAAGGGACCGGTCGGGTCGTGGCCACCAACGGTCGCTCCGTCGATGTGAACGGTCGTGACCTCACCCTCGGATCGTCGATCGTGTGGGCTCATCCGTGGTGCGGACATTGTTTCAGCTGTGCCATCGCCGAGGAACCCACCATCTGCGAGAACACCGCCGGCTATGGCTGGGGACCGTCACCCGAAGGCCGTCTCAACGGCACTTTTTCGGAATTTTTCATCGTGTCACCCGAATCGAAGGTGTTGCGCGTGTCGGATCGACTCGATCCAGCCCTGGTGTCGTCGGCCACCTGCGCACTACGCACCGTGATGCATGCCATGACTCGCATCCCGCGCATCCGCTTCAGTGATCAGGTGGTGGTGCTCGGATCCGGACCCGTGGGCCTCTACGCGGCCGCCGTCGCCGTGGCGAGCGGAGCCGCCGGCGTTCACATGATCGGTGGCCCCAAGGAACGACTCACCATCACCGACGAATGGGGCCTCGCCACCTGCTTCGACATCTTCTCCTCGACTCACGATGAACGACGTGCCGAGATCCTCGATCGCACAGTTGGTCGTGGCGCCGACGTGGTCATCGAATGCGCCGGCCCGGCCGTGGCCTTCAACGAAGGACTCGACGTGTTGCGCCGTGGCGGTTCGTACCTGGTGCTCGGACAGGCGCATCGCGAAACGGTTTCCGTCAATACCACCGGCCTGAAAGTGCGGCAGCAGAACGTGGTCACCTCGCTGTCAGCCGAGATCGTGCATTTCCACGAGGCCATGTCGTTCCTCGAACGCTACGCCGACCGATTCCAACTGGCCCAGATGGTCGAGAGCCATCACTTCAACCTCGATCATGTGTCCGACGCACTCGCCGTCATGCGATCGGGTGAAGCGATGAAGCCCGTGATCTATCCCACGTACAACAATCCCCCCCGCAAAGGAGATCTCTCGTGAACGACATCTCATCGCTCGACATCCAGAGCCGCTACGGCATTCAGATCGGCCATGACGAGCGAGCCGGCCACGGTGCAACCATGCCGGTCTACGACCCGAGCACCGGCAAGCAGATCTCGGAAGTTCCCGTTGCCAGTGCCGATGATGTCGACGATGCCGTCAAGTCGGCCAAGGCAGCGTTCCCGAAGTGGCGAGCACTGAGCGTCGCCGAGCGAGGCGAATACTTGCGCCGTCTTGCGGCGGCGATGCGCGAGAACCGAGATCGTCTGGCCGCCATCGACGCCCTCGACAGTGGTAATCCCTACGAAGCGATGAAGCGCGACCTCGATTACGCTGCTGCATCACTCGACTACTTCGCCGGTATTGCTCGCGAACTCGGGGGCCGCACCTTGTCGCCGACTTCCGAGGGATTGCACATGACGCTGAGCGAGCCCTACGGAGTCATCGCGCGCATCATCCCGTTCAACCACCCGCTGATGTTCAGCGCGTATCACATCGCTGCCCCTCTCGTGGCCGGTAACACGGTCGTCCTGAAGGCACCCGACCAGACACCCATCGCGCCTCTCGAATTCGGACGATTGGCGCGAACAATCCTCCCCGATGGCGTGTTGTCAGTGCTGACGGGCGACGGCCGGACCACGGGAGAGGCAGTTGTGGCTCATCCCGAGATCCGGCGGATCGGATTCACCGGTCGACGCGAGACCGGACTGCGCGTCATCGAAGCCGCGGCTCAGAGCGGATACTTGAAGAACGTCACCGTCGAACTCGGTGGCAAGAACCCGATGTTCGTCTTTCCCGACGCCGACCCGGCCTTCGTGGCCGAACAAGCAGTGGCGGCCATGAACTTCGAATCGTCACAGGGTCAGAGCTGCGGATCGACGTCACGGCTGCTGGTTCACGAGTCGTTGCGAGCCGAAGTGGTCGAAGCTCTGCACGCTCGCATGAAGTCGATCGTCGTCGGACCGGCCCTGGCCCCAACCACTACCATGGGGCCGCTCGTGTCGAGCGCCCAGGCCGAGCGAGTCATGGGCTTTATCGAAGACGGACGGCGTACCTCACGACTGGTTCTCGGTGGCGACCGTTCACCAGCGGCCGCCGAGCACGGCGGCTACTACGTGGCGCCGACTCTCTTCGACGACGTGACCCCCGACCATCTCATCGCACGCGAAGAGATCTTCGGCCCGGTGTTGTCGGTCATGACGTGGAAGAACTTCGACGATGCGATGCGCATCGCCAACGAGACCAACTACGGGCTCACCGCCAACGTGATCACCAACAATTATGGGTGGGCACTCGACGCAGCACGACGCGTGGAAGCCGGATACGTGTGGATCAACGGGCGTGGTCAGCACTTCCTCGACACGCCGTTCGGCGGATACAAGGACAGCGGTCTCGGCGCCGAAGGATCCATGGATTCTCTGCGCAGCTACACGCGAACCAAGTCGCTCCACATGCTCAACATCACCCCCTACAAGTCCTGAAAAGGAGAAGTATCAATGACCACCATCGATGTCTCGAGCCCCGCGGTCCTGGCCGCCAAACAGGACGTTGCTGACGCCACGCGCATCCTCGCCCGCGAAAAGTTGATCGGCCCATTCGGCCATCCGAGCGTTCGCATCCAGGGGACCAACCTCGTCGCCATTCTTGGCGACACCCACTTCGCCGTGAAGTTGCTCACCGAAGTCGGCCCGGAAGACGTGGCCATCATCGACATGGACGGTGTACCGCTCAACCCCTCGATCTGCGGACCGGGAGAGCGTTTCATCCACACCGAGATCTACCAGGCGCGTCCTGACGTGAACGCCGTCGTGCACGCGCACCCGGCCTACTGCATCGCCTTCAGTGTTTCCGACCGTCCGCTGCAGCCGTTGTGGCACCTGTGCACCGAGGTGTCACAAGGTGTTCCGGTCCACATGAAGTCGATCCAGATCGACACCCCTGAACTCGCCGCCGATCTGGCCGCCACGCTGGGGAACCGACCCTTCGTGTTGTTGCACGGACACGGCAGCGTGGCAGTGGGTGAATCGATGGCCACGGCTTGTGTCCGCCAGATCAGTCTCGAACGCGCAGCGAAGCTCCAGTCCACCGTCGACGCCATGGGCGGCAGTGTCCCGATCGCGGCCGACGAGATCAAGCCCGACGACGGCCTGAGTGTCGGACTCACGCAGGAAGAGATCAACGCCCAGTGGGACTACTGGCGCCTCGAGATCTCACGTCACTGACCTGAAACGAACGACTCCATGAAGCCCGCTCCTCTCCGTCTCGTCCGAGCTCGAACGCTCGACGACGTGTGGCGCGCCTTCGCGGAGTCGTCCGGAGACGCCAAGGCGATTGCCGGCGGACAGAGCCTGGTCGCTATGCTCAACCTGCGTCTCGCCACCCCGCACACGCTGATCGACCTGAGTGGAGTCGACGACCTCCGCCGGCTCTCGGTGTCACCGACCGAGATTCGAGTCGGGGCCATGGTCGCTCAGCGCACGGCCGAGCACGACCCCGATTTGCGGCAAGTTTTCCCTGTCATGTCGCGAGCGGTGTCGCACATCGGGCACCCGCAGATCCGAAGTCGAGGAACCGTCGGGGGCAACGTGGCCCACGCCGACCCCTCGTCGGAACTGCCGGCGCTCATGGTTCTCGTGGACGCGACCATGGAAGTGGTCGGTCCACGGGGACCACGGCGCATCCCCGCCGTCGATTTCTTCCAGGGTCCGTACACCACAGCCCTCGGGGACGACGAGATCCTCGCCAACATTGTGATCGGCCGTGAGGCGATCGACCGTCACTACGGCTTCCACGAGATAGCTCGTTGTCGTGGTGCATTCGCAATGACCGGGGTGATCGGCTCGATCGACTCCAGCCCGTCGAGCGTTCGCGTCGCCCTGTTCGGCGTGGCTCCGACTCCTGTTCGGGTCGAACTCGGCGCCCTCGGTCTCATGGAATCGTGGGGCTCGGCCGACTTCGATCGTGCGCTGCTCGAGCATTACACCGAGGTGCTGTCGCCGAACGACGACTTCCAAGCCACGGCTAATCAGCGACTCTCGTACGCGGGCGTCTGCACGAAGAAGGTGGTGCATGAACTCGTCGGCTGATTCCCCGACTCGTCTCGATGTCGAGATGGTGGTCAATGGTGAACCGGTGCGCCGCGCCATCGAGGCCCGAACCCTCCTCATCGACTTCCTGCGCACCGAACTGGGCCTCACGGGCACTCACAACGGTTGTTCGTACGGCGTGTGCGGCGCGTGCACGGTGCTCGTGAACGGGGTGGCTGCTCGCTCGTGCATCGCGCTCGCTGCCCAACTCGACGGCGCAACCATCGAGACCATCGAGTCGGTGTCACACACCGAACGAGGGCAGGAAATCCTCGAGACCTTCAGCCGCTGCCGCGGACTCCAGTGCGGTTTCTGCACCCCTGGTGTGGTCATGACTCTGGTGGAACTCGACCGACGAATCGAGACCCCCAACAGGGACGAGATCGAAGATTCGATTGACGGCCATCTGTGTCGATGCACCGGTTATGCCGGCATCAAGGAAGC
This sequence comes from Actinomycetota bacterium, assembly GCA_027729865.1. GTDB lineage: Bacteria > Actinomycetota > Actinomycetes > S36-B12 > S36-B12 > S36-B12. Next base: position 2,490 of record JAQCBM010000024.1, on the reverse strand, counting down.
CGTCGATCAGACACTCGGAAGAGTGGGGCGATGAAGTTCACCCGACGCGAAGACGAACGCCTGCTCACCGGACGCGGGCGTTACGTCGACGACATCGACGTTCCCGGTCAGGTGCACATTCGTTTCGTGCGATCCCAGGTGGCGCACGGACGAATCCGAAAGATCGACGTTTCGGACGCTCGGGCACTGCCGGGTGTGTACGGCGTCTGGACCGGTCCCGAGATCATCGATCACGTACAGCCACTCGGACCGTCGAAGGCCGACGGTGGGGTTTTCGAGGATCCCTTGTTCGCCGTACTCGGCCCGGACGCAGGCTTCATCCGCCATGCGCAGCGACCCATCCTTGCCGTCGACATCGTTCGCTACGTCGGGGAACCCATCGTGGCCATCGCAGCCAGCGACCCCTATGTGGCGGAAGACGCCGTGTCGCTCGTCGACGTTTCGATCGACGACCTGCCACCTCTTAGCGATCCTTTCGCCGCACTTGCCGACGACGCCGTACGTCTCTACGACTGGCCCGACAACGTGTGCCTCGACCTCGAAGTGTCGACCGGTGACGTCGATGCGGTGTTCTCCCGCGCCCCTCACGTCACGCGACGCCAACTCCACTCGGCCCGCGTGTCGTGCAGCCCCCTCGAGGGGCGCGGGGTCCTCGCCGTACCCGATGTCGTCGGCGGTGGCATCACCGTCTACTCGTCGACGCAGATTCCGCACATGGTGCGCGACGCCATCGCCGAGGCCATCGAACTTCCACAGCGTCGCCTCCGCGTGGTCGCTCCCGATGTGGGAGGTGGATTCGGCGCCAAAGCAATCCCGTATCCCGAAGAACTGTTCGTCCCCTGGGTCGCTCTCACCCTCGGACGTCCCGTCAAGTGGATTGAGGATCGCTACGAACACTTCGTGAGTGCCATCGGATCACGTGATCAGATCCACGACATCGAAATCGCTCTCGATCACGACGGAACCATTCTCGGTGTACGCGACCACTTCGTGAGCGACGTGGGTGCGTTCAGTCCGCTCGGTGTGGTGCAGCCGTACAACACTGCTGCCCATCTCGCCGGCTGCTACCGAGTGCCCAATTTGAAGATTCGGATGACATCGGTCGTCACGAACAAGCCGCCCTTGTCGCCGTACCGCGGTGCCGGCCGACCCGAAGCGGTCTTCGCCATGGAGCGCATCATTGACATCGCGTGCCGAGAACACGGCTTCGAACCGGCCGAGATGCGTTGCCGAAATGCGATCACAGCGGACGAAATTCCGTACAGCGTTGGAATCCCGTATCGCGATGGACGTCCGATCGTGTACGACTCGGGCGACTTCGCCGCGTGTCTCGAACAAGCTCTCGAGATCGCCGAGATTGTCTCGGACCCGGTCCCCGACCGGGGTCGGCCGGTCGGTTTCGGAATCGCCTGCTATGTGGAGGGAACCGGTATCGGACCATTCGAGAGTGCGGAGATCGAGATGCTCGAAGATGGCACGGCCGTCGTGGCGACTGGCGCGTGTTCTCAAGGCCAGTCGCACGAGACGGTGTTCGCCCGTATCGCAGCCGACACACTCGGTCTCTCCGAGGACCGAGTTATGCTCGCGGGCGGTGACACCGGTGCGTCATCGTTCGGTTGGGGGACACTGGCTTCGCGCAGTGCGGTCGTCGCTGGGAGCGCTATTCGACAAGCCAGTGAGAACATCGTGCAGCAAGTGGCCGAAGAGCTTTCGCGGCTCTGGGAGGTGTCACCCGACGACCTCGTCTTCGCCGACAACGAAGTGGCAGTGATCGGAACACCCGCAATGTCGATGTCGTGGTCGGAAGTGATCGGACTTTTCTCGCCCAAACGCGGTCGGTCAGATGCGACGCGAAACGGATTGTCAGCGTCGGCCCACTTCGTTCCCGAAACCGTCACTTTCGCCAATGGTGCTCACGTCGTCAAGGTCGCTGTCGACACCGACACCGGACAGGTCGAAATCCTCGACTACGTGGTCGTGCACGACTGCGGTCCGCTGCTCGACGAAGAGGTTGTCGACGGACAAATTCAGGGGGGAGTGGCTCAAGGAATCGGCGCCGCTCTATTCGAGGACCTGGCGTTCGATGTCGATGCTCAACCACTGAATCCCAACTTCATCGATTACATCATTCCCTCGGGCTCCGAGGTGCCCGATGTGCGCATCGAGCACTTCGAGACAAGGAGCCCGCGTAATCCGCTCGGGATCAAGGGAGTGGGGGAGGCCGGTACGATCCCGGTACCCGCCGCAGTTCTCAATGCGATCGATCACGCTCTACGTGATCGAGGTGTCGAAGTGGTTCGAACACCAGCGACTCCGAAAATGATCACAACTCTCCTGGCGAAGGGACGGCCGTCGTGACCGAACATGCAGTACTCGAAGTGCGGAACCTATCCAAGAACTATGGCGGCATCTATGCCCTCGCCGAGGTTTCGCTCGCGTTTCGCAAGGGTGAGGTCACAGCCATCGTTGGAGACAATGGAGCCGGAAAGT
>JAQCBM010000023.1 GCA_027729865.1 Actinomycetota bacterium | reverse complement strand
TGATGGCTCGGCGGGCTGCACCCTTGGATTCCACCAGACCGGAACGGACGAAGAGTTCGTCGATTGCCGGAAGCTGTCCGTCCTCGATCTCATCGGGTGCGACCTCCCCGTGCGGGGTCTCGAGCAGGGCCGCGGTCAAGGTGCCTTCGGGCACCTCGGTGAACTCCCCTTGACCGAACAACACGCGCCCGGCAGCCTGAGCCCCGCGCATCTCTTCACCACCATGCACCAGTTCGGTGAGCTCTTCGGCAAGGGCCCGCTGGGCAGCACGCTCGTGCGGCTTATCGGTGGTGGCCGCGATGAGGGCGTCGATCTCGTCTTTGTTCTTGAAACTGAAGGTGCGCAGGAGTACCGGAATATCTCGATCATCGGCGTTGAGCCAGAACTGGAAGAACGCGTACGGGCTGGTGAGTTTCGGATCCAGCCAGACGGTGCCCGATTCGGTCTTACCGAACTTGGTGCCGTCGGCCTTGGTGATCAGTGGCGTAGTGAGCGCGTGGACGTGCGCTGCGTCAACTCGCCGAACCAGGTCAACACCGGCGGTGATGTTGCCCCACTGATCCGACCCACCGGTTTGCAGGATGCAGCCGTAATGCCGGAACAACTGCAGGTAGTCGTATGACTGCAGCAGTTGGTAGCTGAATTCGGTGTAGCTGATGCCGTCCTTTGCCAGGCGAGCAGCAACCGCCTCGCGATCAAGCATCCGGTTCACGCTGAAGTGCTTGCCCACATCGCGCAAGAACTCCAGGGCGCTCAGGCCTTGGGTCCAGTCGTAGTTGTTCACCATGACGGCTGCGTTATCGCTGGTGAAGTCGTAGAAGCGCTCGAGTTGTCCGCGAATGCGCGCCACCCACTCGGCCACGGTCTCGGCCGGGTTCAGGTTTCGCTCCCCCGATTCCTTCGGGTCGCCGATCAGTCCGGTGGCGCCCCCGACCAGGGCGAGCGGGCGGTGCCCGTGCTGCTGGAAGCGCCGCACGGTGAGGATCTGCGCGAGGTTGCCCAGGTGCAGGCTCGGGGCAGTCGGGTCGAAGCCGCAATACAAAGTGATGGATCCAGCGTCGGTCGCCTCGCGCAGCGCGCCGAGGTCGGTGCTGTCGGCGATGAGTTCACGCCACAAGAGTTCTTCGATGATGCCGGCCACGGGGGCATTCTGGCCCATCACGCTCCCCCGGCTGGCCGCTGGCATCATGCGCGCGTGGCGTATTCGGCGGCGAGGATGAAGAAGGCGGCCCAGCACCTGGTGACCATGGATCCTGCTTTTGAGGAAATCGTCGAAACCTCGCCCCTATGCACGATCGGCAAGGGCGCCCGCGCGGGTATGGAGCCGTTTCATTCCCTTGTCGGATCGATCATCGGTCAGCAGGTGTCGGTGAAGGCGGCCGACGCGATCACCGCGCGGGTGGAGGAACACCTCGGTGGTGAGGTGACACCAGCTCGATTGGTGTCGGCTGATGACGAGGGATTGCGGTCCGCCGGCCTGTCCGGCGCCAAGACGAAGACAATCAAGGGTCTTGCTCATGCGGTTCACACCGGGATCCTCGATCTCGAACACGCAGCGCAGCACCCCGAGGACACGATGATCGTCGCCGAACTCACGAAACTGTGGGGAATCGGCCGGTGGACCGCCGAGATGTTCTTGATGTTCACCCTGCATCGATTGGATGTGTGGCCGACCGGGGATCTGGCGATGCGCAAGGGCTGGAACATCGTCCATGGAACAGACGGTGATATCGATCCGAAGATCTTGGAGCCACTCGGTGATCCGCTGAGCCCTTATCGGAGCGTGGCGGCCTGGTATTGCTGGCGTGCGGTGGAAGGTGGCAGTTCAAGCTGGTGAGGCAGGCTGGCAATTCAGGCTGCTGACGAAGTGCGGAAGCATCCGCGGAACCAGAAAAAGCCTGCACCCACTGCTGCACCGACTGTGTTCGCTAGCGCATCCATCACCTGCGGATCCCGATCAGCGGTCAATCCCTGAACACCTTCGAGTGCGATACCGATGATCGCGGCAACGATCGCACTGGCGATGAGCTTCGGTTGGCGTTGCGAGAAGACGAACAGAACCGTGAGGCCGAAGTAACCGAAGGCGTGCAGCACGAAATCGCCGAAGATGTAGGCCGGTTGTATTTGCTCGGTGTCAGCCGGCGCAATAGAGCCCAGCACTAAAACGATGAGCCAACCAGCAGTCAGAATCCGAGCAACGACGTATCGCATCGGCTAGATCAACTCCAGCGCGCGCGGGCGCTTGCCGTTTGCTGCGTGAGCGCTTCGATCTGTTCGGCCACTCGAATAGGCGCGGTTCCACCGAATGCGTTGCGCGAGGCCAGTGCACCTTCAACGCTCAGCACCTCACGAACTTCCGGCTTGAGTTCGGGGTCGATGGATGCGAAGTCCTCGTCAGTGAGATCCCACAACTCGATTCCGCGATCTTCGGCGACCTTCACGCAGGCTCCGGCAATCTCGTGCGCGCGCCGGAACGGAACACCTTGACGCACCAGCCACTCGGCGATGTCGGTCGCTAGTGCGAAACCTTCGGGAGCCGATGCAGCCATTCGATCGGTGTCGAACTGAAGCGTGCTCACCATGCCGGTCATCGCCGGCAACACCAACATGAGTTGATCGACGGTGTCGAACGCAGGTTCCTTGTCTTCCTGCAGATCACGGTTGTAGCCGAAGGGGGTTCCCTTGAGGGTTGCCAGCAGACCGGTGAGGTTACCGATGAGCCGGCCAGACTTGCCGCGCGCGAGTTCGGCAACATCTGGGTTCTTCTTCTGCGGCATGATCGATGAACCGGTTGACCATTCATCGTGCAGCTTTGCCCAGGCGAATTCGCGGCTGGCCATAAGGATGACTTCCTCACCGATTCGTGACAGGTGCACACCGATCATCGCACCCACGAAGCAGAACTCCGCAACGAAGTCGCGATCACTCACCGCATCGATGGAGTTCGCGAGGGCTGAGTCGAAACCAAGTTCGTTAGCAACGAGTTGCGGATCCAGCCCGAGACTCGACCCCGCAAGCGCGCCGGCACCCAAGGGGGATCGCGCGGTGCGCGCATCCCAGTCCGCGAGCCGCTGAACGTCGCGCAGCAGCGCGTGGCTGTGTTTGGCGAGTTCATGGCCGAAGGAGACAGGTTGCGCGTGCTGCAGGTGCGTGAAGCCTGGGGAGATCGTGTTCGTGTGCTTGGCCGCTTGGCGATTGAATGCTTCAACCAGATCAAGCACGGCGAGTGCGATCTGCGCAGCGGCGTCCCGCAGAAACAAACGAAAGTCGGTGGCGACCTGATCGTTACGGCTGCGGCCCGCGCGCAGTTTGCCGCCGAGATCGCCGAGTTTGTCAACGAGCATCCGCTCGATAGCGGTGTGGACGTCCTCATCGGCCGGGATGGGTTGAGCAGTTCCGGCCAAGACCTCGGCGCTGAGCTCGTCGATGGCCTGTTCGATGCGTACCAGCTCGTCGTCGTTCAACAACCCGGCGCGCGCGAGAACGTGCGCGTGTGCGCGAGTTTGCTTGAGGTCGTAGGGCGCTAGTCGCCAGTCGAAATGGGTCGACAAGCTGAGCGCAGCCATGGCATCTGCTGGGCCGCTGGCGAAGCGTCCACCCCACAGCCGCATGGATTCATCGGTGCCCGACATCCTCAACCTTTCTCTGACAAGTCCAGCAGCGTTGCACACATCCGCTGCGCTTCGGCTGTATCGCGCATCACGATGATGATCGTGTCGTCGCCTGCCACCGAACCTACGGATTCGAACAGTCCGCTGCGATCAACGTGGCCGGCCAAATACTGAGCGGCGCCAGGTGGGGTGTGCAGAACGACGATGTTCTGCGCGGCCTCGGCCTTGAGCAAGGTCTCGTTCAGGATGCGTGGCAGCGACGGGTCCCCCACCGGCAGAGAGGTGTCCCACTTCTGCTGATCGGGCACCAGGTAGCGAGTGCCACCGCCAGCGTTCGGCTTCTTCACCGCGCCGATGGCATCGAGATCGCGCGACAACGTTGCTTGGGTAACGACGATGCCGTCGTCTGCAAGTAGCCGCCCGAGATCCTCTTGCGAACTGACCACCTGTTCGCAGATGAGTGCCGCAATGCGGGCGCGCCGCGCTGCAACGGATTCCGGCACCGTGCGAGTGCTCATGTGGAAGTTCCGTTCATGACTGTCTGCAAAGACTTCGACCACGCCTCAGCCGCATCGGCGATGTCCGCATCGGCGATAGTGAGCGCAGGTGCCATCCGGATCGCGGTGGGCGACACCGGGTTCGCCAGCACGCCGTTAGCGCGCAACGCTCGCTCCATGTCAGCCGATGCGACACCGTTGAGGGCTGCTGCGCGCAGCAAACCCTTGCCGCGGACCTCGGTGACCGCATCCCCTGCAGCCTGCATGACGCTCGCAGCGAGCTTCTCCCCTGCGGTGACTGCACGGTTCAGCAGATCGTCGTCCTCTATCGCGCCGATGACGGCGAGAGCAGCGCGAGCACTGATCGGGTTACCGCCGAAGGTTGAGCCATGCATCCCTGGCTGGAACAACGAGGCGGCATCGCCGATGCCGATCACCGCACCGATGGGGATGCCGCCGGCAAGACCCTTTGCCAACGTGATGACGTCGGGGGTCACGTCATCCCACTGGTAGGCGAACCACTTACCCGTGCGCCCGATGCCAGATTGCACTTCGTCCAGCACCAGCAGTGCACCGAGAGCCGAGGTGATTCGTCGCGCTGCCTGCAGGAATCCCGGGGGCGGCACGATCACGCCGCCTTCTCCCTGAATGGGCTCGAGGAAAACCGCGGCGGTCGATGAGTCGACCGCTTGCTCAAGGGCTTGAGCGTCGCCGAAGGGCACAACCGTGACCTCACCGGGCAGCGGTCGGAACGGATCGGCCTTACCGGCCTGGGCGGTGAGAGCGAGCGAACCCATCGTGCGGCCGTGGAAGGAACCTTCCGCCACCACCACCTTGGTGCGGCCGGTAAGTCGCGTCATCTTAAACGCGGCTTCGTTCGCTTCTGCGCCGGAATTGCAGAAGAACACTCGGGTACTGGTATTGCCAGTGAGTTCAACGAGCTTCTCGGCGAGCTTCAGTCCAGGTTCGGAGGCATACAGGTTGCTGACGTGACCGAGGGTGTTCAGTTGATCGGTAATCGCGTCAGTGATGCGCGGATCGCCGTGACCGAGCGCATTGACGGCGATGCCGGCGATGAGATCGACGTATTCGTTCCCGTCAATATCCCACACCCGTGAGCCCTTACCGCGGGTGAGCATCACCTGAGGTGCGCCGTAGTTGGACATCATCGCGGCGGGCCAGCGCTGCTGCCAGTTCATGGGGCTTCCTTCGGTGGGACGTCTGCCTTCGTGACCAGTGTGCCCCTGTCGGCCTGCGACATCGATTGAACGAGTGCGCCGGGGATCCGGCCATCAATCACCCGCGCCTGCGGCACACCGCGGTCGACCGCGCGCAGGCACGCCTCCATCTTCGGGACCATGCCCGATTCGAGTGTGGGCATCAGGTCACGCACCTGTTCGCTGGTGAGCGTCCGCGCCAGGGAGTCTCGGTTCGGCCAGTTCGTGTAAACACCCTCGACGTCGGTCAGCACGATGAGTTGCTGCGCACCCAGTGCGATCGCCAGTGCTGCGGCGGCGCTATCGGCGTTGACGTTGTAGGCAAGGCCGCTCTCGTCGCGCGCGACCGACGAGACCACCGGGATGTAGCCGGCGTCCAGCACCGTGGCGATCACATCGGTACGCACTTTCGTGACATCGCCCACCTGGCCGATGTCCACCTGCTGCCCGTCCACCGTGGCGGTGCGCCTTTCGGCTGTGTAGAGCGAGGCGTCCTCCCCGGACAGGCCCACCGCGAGTGGCCCGTGCGCGTTGATAAGCCCGACGAGTTCGCGCTGCACCTGACCGATGAGCACCATGGCGACCACGTCCATCGCCTCGGGCGTGGTGACCCTCAGCCCGCCACGGAACTCAGACTCGATACCAAGCCGGTCGAGCATCGAGGTGATCTGCGGCCCACCGCCGTGGGTCACCACGGGCCGGTACCCCTGGCGTTGGAGTTGAACCACGTCCGCGGCGAACGCGGCCTTCAAAGCATCGTCGGTCATCGCGTTGCCGCCGTACTTCACGACCACGATCGGGGCGTGTTCGTTGGATGCACTCATGTCGAGTACGCCGAGTTCTCGTGGACGTAGTCGGCGGTGAGGTCGTTGGTCCAGATGGTTGCTTCGGCTTCGCCGGCGTTCAGGTAGACGTCTATGTGAACGTCGCGACCGGACATGTCCACGAGGTTCCGGTCATCACCCACTCCCCCGCCGCGGCACACAGTCACGCCATTGATCGCCACATCCACTTGATCGGATTTAAATGCTGCAGCGGTGGTGCCTAATGCTGACAGCACCCGTCCCCAGTTCGGGTCCTCTCCGTGGATCGCGCACTTGAGCAGATTGCTGCGTGAAATAGCGCGAGCCGCCTCGACGGCCTCGTCTTCGCTGGTCGCTGCATGCACAGTGATCGCGATGTCCTTGGAAGCGCCTTCCGCATCGGCGATCAACTGGCGCGCCAGATCGGCGCATACCTCCGTCAGAACAGCAGTGAAGTCGCCGGCGTTGGGCCTTACTCCAGAAGCACCGTTCGCCATGGCGATCACGGTGTCGTTGGTGGACATGCAGCCATCGGAGTCGATGCGATCGAAGGTCTTGCTCGTGGCGTAGCGCAGGGCGGCATCCAATTGCGCGCTGTCGACCTCAGCATCAGTGGTGATGAACACGAGCATCGTCGCTAGGCCGGGTGCGAGCATCCCCGCGCCCTTGGCCATGCCACCCAGCACGTAGCCATCACCTTGACGCACGGACACCTTGGGCACGGTGTCCGTGGTCATGATGGCTTCGGCTGCGGCCTGACCGCCGTCGGCGTTGATTGAAGCGACTGCAGCATCAATACCCGAACGGACCATGTCCATCGGAAGAAGTTCACCGATCAATCCGGTGGAGCACACCAGCACGTCACCGGCTCCGATGTCACTGCCCGCTTCCTGCAGCTGCGCGGCAGTGTGTTCGGCCATCTCGTGAGCATCGGCGAAACCTTGAGGACCCGTGCACGCATTCGCGCCGCCTGAGTTCACGATCACCGCGCGCGCAGCGCCGTCCGACACAGCCTGCCTGGACCACAGCACCGGAGCCGCCGGGAAGCGATTGCCCGTAAAGACCGCTGCCGCAGCATCCTTGGGGCCGTCGTTGACGATCAGCGCCACGTCAGGTTTGCCGGATGCCTTGATGCCCGCAGCAAGTCCGATTGCGCGAAAACCCATTGCTGCAGTAACGCTCATGGCGCGATCCCGATGACGTCCAGACCAGCGCCCTCGTCGAGGCCCAGCATCAGGTTCGCGTTCTGCACCGCTTGGCCTGCCGCACCTTTACCGAGGTTGTCGATGACCGATACGACCACTACTCGCCCCGTATGGTCATCAACCGCCACCTGGATCTGCGCAGCGTTGGTGCCGCTGACCGATCCAGTCTGCGGCCACTGCCCCTCGGGCAGCACGGTCACGAACTGTTCGTGCGCATAGGCGTCGTTCAGAATCGATCGCGCATCGACCGGCTTGGTCAACGTCGCGGTGCAGGTGGCGACGATGCCGCGCGGCATAGGCGCAAGCATCGGCGTGAAGCACAGCGTCACGTCGCCGATATCCCAGCCACCTGCTGCCGCGATGGACTGTTCCATCTCCGGGGTGTGCTGATGCACGCCCCCGACCTTGTACGCCCCCATCGAACCCATCACGTTCGTGGCCAGTAACGAGTCGCTTGCTTTGCGGCCTGCGCCCGATGTCCCTGATGCAGCGACCACCACGATGTCCTTGGAATCGATCGCACCGGCCTGCGCGAGCGGAGCCAGCGCGAGCGCAACCGCCGTGGGGTAGCAGCCGGGATTGGCTACCTTGGTTGCTTCACGGATCTGCTCGCGAGCACCGGAGAGTTCGGGCAGGCCGTACGTCCAACTGCCCGCGTGCTCACCTCCGTAGAAAGTGCTCCAGGCATCCACGCTGCGCAGCCGGAAGTCCGCACCGAGGTCGACGATCATCGTCTCCGCGGGCAACTGCGCTGCCAAAGCGGCGGACTCACCGTGCGGAAGGGCCAAGAACACGAGGTCGGCCTGTCCCAGGACATCCGTGGTGGTTTCGTCCAGCACCAGACCCGCCCAGGATGTGCCGGCGACCTGCGGGTGCACAGCGGTCAACGGCTCCCCCGCCCGACCGGCCGCGCACGCGGCCACCAAGTCCAGGCTCGGGTGCTGGGCTAGGTACCGAAGGAGCTCACCGCCGGCATAACCGGAGGCCCCGGCAACAGCCACGCTCGTCATAGAATCCAGTATACGCATACTCACATATCTGGTTCACCGAAAGTTCATTCAATCGCGGTTGAACTACTTTGCTGACACCGACAGGCTGTGATCGTGTGCAGCGACTGGGCCGACAGGGCACGCATCCACGGGGTGCTCGCGGACCCACACCGCTTGGCGGCGTTGCACCATGTGGCTTTGGGTGATCAAACCCCCAAGCTGCTGGCCGAGCTACTCGATATTCCGATGCCGCTGCTGTCCCACCACCTGAATGTCCTTGCCGAATCAGGATTGATTACCCGAACCACCTCCGAGCAGGACCGGCGCAAGCGCTTCGTCACCTTGCATTCCTCGGCCGTGGGATATCTCGATCGGACTTGGTTGCGCGAACGAGTAGCCGCCCCCTCGGGGCGCGTGGTGTTCGCGTGCACACATAATTCAGCCCGCTCGGTTCTGGCGGCCGCGCTGTGGTCCGATCGGTTCAATCGGCCCACCGCAGCTGGTGGCACCACACCCGGTTCGCGCATCCACCCGACGACGGTGCGCACGGCACGTCGGCATCGACTGCCTCTGTTGCAGAGCGAGCCGACGCCACTTCGTGACGTGCTTGGTCCAGGCGACTTGCTTGTGACGGTGTGCGACGCGGCGAACGAACACGTGGAGTCCCATCCACATCGCCTGCACTGGTCGATTCCCGATCCAGCAGCATCCGGCGACACGCCATCCTTCGAAGCGGCTTTCGACCGTCTTCGTGAGCGCATCGACCGTCTCGGTTCTGCGCTAGTCCAACCCACCAGTGAGGAGAGCAAGGGATGAACGATTTCATGGACAGCACGCAAGATCTCGGCCTAGAGCATCGGGTTGCGCTGCGCACCGCCGCCAGCCGGCTGATGGATCAATTCGGCGGGACCTTCAATCCGGAGACGATTGAGCGCTTCTTGTATTCCTCGTACGACGACTTTGCTGGACGGGCGACCGTCATGACCTGGCTACCACTCATCGCCGAGAAGTTCGCACGTCAGCGTTTGTCGGCTTTGGCGAAAGTGGAGGGCAAGAGCGATGACTCCCGGCCCACGGTGCTGTTCTTGTGCGTCCACAACGCCGGCCGTAGCCAGATGGCGATGGGCTGGTTCCAAGCGATGGCCGGCGATCGTGCGGTCGCGTGGTCCGGTGGGTCAGAGCCCGGCAGTCAGGTGAATCCCGCCGCGATTGAGGCCATGGCCGAGGTGGGTATCGACATCACCGGTGAGTTCCCCAAGCCGTGGACCGATGAGATCGTTCGCGCCGCCGACGCCGTGATCACCATGGGGTGCGGGGACGCCTGCCCGATCTTCCCGGGCAAGCGTTACGAGGACTGGGTACTGGAAGATCCGCAAGGTCTCGACGTGGATTCCGTCCGCCCGATCCGCGACGAGATCAAGGGCCGAGTCGAGGAACTGCTCACGTCCTTGGGTATTCCGGTCGAGAAGGTTTCCGTCGGAAGCTAGCGCAGACGAGCGCTGCAGACTTCAGAAGCGCGCTCGATCGCACCCTCACGAGCCGCGGCAATCTCCTCGGCGCTGAGGGTGCGATCAGGAGCGCGGAATCGCAGCGCGAAGGCCAGCGACTTGTGACCTGCGGGCACCTGATCGCCGGTGTAGACGTCGAACAGGGTCACGTCCTCGAGCAACTCCCCTGCACCTTCGATGATCGCCTGGCGGACTTGTTCTGCAGTGACGCTTTCCGCAACGACGAGCGCGATGTCTTCTTTGGCAACCGGGTGCGTGGAGAACTGGGGCGCGGACCTGACCGCCGGGCTCGCGTCGATGAGCGCGGTCACATCGAGTTCCATCGCACATGCGCGTGCGGGCAGTCCAAGTGCTTCGAGAACACCGGGGTGCAGTTCACCGGCGACACCAATGGGGGTGCCATTGATAGTGAACTGCGCGCAGCGGCCCGGATGGAAAGTCGGGTCGGAGCCCTGTTCGGTAACTGTTTCGATACCGAGTGCGCTGAAGACGTCCTGCGCGGCGGCGAGCGCGTCGGCCCAGGTGACCGGTTGCGCGGATCCGTGCCAGCCCTTGGGGCTTCGACTTCCCGTCCACACTGCCGCCACGTGCATCGGCTGATCTGGAAGGAGGTCCTCTAGCTGCTGCCATTCCTGATCGCTTGGGCGTGAATGCACACCCGGGCGCGGCGGATTCGTCGAGCCGGCTTCGCCGAGGAACACCGAGCCCATCTCGAACAGCGCCAGGTCATCGAAACCACGGCCGATGTTCCGCTGCACAGCAACCAGCAACGTGGGCAGGATCGCTCCGCGCAAGTGCGGCTGCTCATCGGACAGCGGGTTGGCGAGTTTCGGTGTGACGCGGCGAGGATCGTCGGTACCCCATCGGAGCGCATCGGCGTCTTGTTGCGATGTGAACGGGTAACTGAGTACTTCGATCATGCCGCGCGCGGCGAGCGTGGTACCGATGCGTCGGCGCAGGCGCTGTGCGTGGGTAAGCCCGTGGCCAGCGGGGGCGGTGGGCAAGGTGGAGGGCAGGTTGGCGTAGCCGACTAGTCGGACAACTTCTTCGACCAGATCCGCCGGATCGGTGATGTCCAGGCGCCAGGTGGGCGGGGTGACAACGAAGTCGGTGCCGTCCTCGTCGACTGCGCAGCCGATGGCCTCGAGTTTCGCTTTGGTTGTTGCTGCCGCAATCTCCAGTCCGGCTACCTGCGCCGGGAGATCTGGCGCCAGGCGAATAGTGCGATCGGGCATCGGGGCTTCGACAGCGGTCATGCCTTGGTAGGTGCCGCCGGCAAGTTCGACGAGAAGTTCGGTTGCGCGCGCAGAGGCCACCGGGGCAAGCGCTCGGTCGATGCCGCGTTCGAATCGCCTACTGGCCTCACTGCTGAGGCGGTGACGGCGACCCATGCGCGCGACGATGTCCGGTGCGAAGAATGCACTCTCCAGCGCGATGTTCGTGGTGGTGTCGGTGATCTCCGTTTGCGCGCCACCCATGGTGCCGGCCAGACCGATGGCGCCGCGATCGTCGCGGATCGTCAAATCATCGGTGGACAGCTCACGCGTCACGTGATCGATGGTTTCGAGCTTCTCCCCCGGCTTCGCCAGGTCCGCACGCACGGTTCCTTGCAGTGTGTCCAGGTCGAAGGCGTGCAGCGGTTGCCCGAGTTCGAGCATCACATAGTTGGTGATGTCCACCGCGAGCGACACCGAGCGCATACCGCTATCGCGAAGCCGGTTGATCATCCACTGCGGGGTGGGCCGCGTCGGATCGATGCCGGTGATAGTGCGCAGCGTGAACAACGGGCAGGCGTCGAGATCATCCGATGCGCAATGCGCAGGTGCACGATCCTTCGCCGGCGCTGGAAGGGTTTCTGGCCGATCGACCGGATCGGCGAAGGGAAGGTCGTAAGAGATAGCGACCTCGCGGGCTATGCCGCGCGCGCTGAGTGCATAACCGCGATCGGGGGTGATGGCGATATCGAGAACCTCGTCGCCCACACCGAGGATGGCCGCTGCATCCGCGCCTGGCTCGGCGGTGCCCGGTGGCAACACGATGATGCCGCCGTGGTCTTCGCCGAGTGCGAGTTCGCGTTCGGAGCAGATCATGCCGTCGGAAACATGGCCATACGTCTCGCGTGCGGTGATCGTGAAATCACCGGGCAGCGTGGTTCCCGGGGGCGCGGCCACAACGAGGTCACCCACCACGAAATTGCGTGCACCGCAGATGATGCCGCGCGGCTGATCGGCGCCGGTGTCGACCTGGCACCAACGGATCGGCTTCTTGAACTCGGTGAGCTCTTCGATCTCAAGCACCTTGCCGACCACGATCGGACCGCTAAGTCCCTCACCCACCAATTCGACGGTTTCGACTTCGAGGCCGGCATTGATCAGGTGTTCAGCAACGTCGCGCCCTGTTTGCCCGGCGGGAACATCGACGAGTTCGCGAATCCATGACATCGAGATACGCATCAGGCATCCACTCCGAAGGCGCGGGTGAAGCGGACGTCGCCTTCCACCATGTCGCGCATGTCCGTCACGCCATTGCGGAACATCAGCGTGCGCTCGATGCCCATACCGAAGGCGAATCCGCGGTACTTCTCAGTGTCGATACCCACAGCCTGGAGGACTCGCGGGTTGACCATGCCGCAGCCACCCCATTCGATCCAGCCTTCGCTGCCACAGGTCCGACACGGGTTACTCGGGTCACCAACCGATGCGCCCCGACACACGAAGCACTCCAGGTCCACCTCGGCACTGGGTTCGGTGAACGGGAAATAGGACGGGCGAAGTCGCGTGACGATTCCCTCACCGAACATCTGCGTAGCGAGGTGATCGAGAGTGCCCTTCAAGTCCGCCATGGTCAGACCTTCGTCCACCGCGAGGCCTTCGATCTGGTGGAAGACCGGAGTGTGCGTGGCGTCGAGTTCATCGGTTCGGTACACCCGACCTGGCGCCACGACGTAGATCGGGAGCGGACGCTCGAGCATCGCGCGAATTTGAATGGGTGAGGTCTGGGTGCGCAGCACCACGCCGCTGGTGGGTGATTCGACGTAGAAAGTGTCTTGCATGGTGCGCGCCGGGTGATCGGGCGGCACGTTGAGGGCATCGAAGTTGGCCCACTCGGCTT
>JAQCBM010000022.1 GCA_027729865.1 Actinomycetota bacterium | reverse complement strand
CAGCGCAATGGGGCCCGAGGGATTCGCCACGACGAGGGCGCCGCCGTCAGAGGGAATGGCATCGATGCCCGACACCTCCACTCGGAACCAGTGGCGGTACAAAGGCCGAGCAAGTTCCAGTAGCACCCGATCCGTGAACTCCGGATCGAAACCAAAGTCGTCCACCGAGTAGTCCCCGGACAGTCGAGATTTCACGACCTCCACAAATGACTCATTGTCTGTGTGGTCGTTGCGCGATGAATCATGCGTTGCCACTGACGGCCGTGGGCCGGTTGCCCCGACCAGCCGGGCCGCCTGGGAGGGCCGAAGCCGCTCGTTATCCATGTGCACGCACCGCCAAAGCCAAGGACTCCAGCGCCTGCTCGCTTGAGAAACGCGCCTGGAAACCCAGATCATTCGCAGCCGCGCTCGTATCCAGGGCGCGTCCATACGTGAGGTAACGAATCTGATCGCGCGAGAAGTCAGCCCAGGCACCACGCGCAAGCGACCGACCGGCAAACGGCAACACCGCGCTAGGCAGTGGAACCATTGTGCGATTCATCATGCGTATCGCCTGGGACAGCAGAACCACACCATCGCCAGCAATGTTGTACGTGCCACGAGACCGCTGGAGCACGACCCGCCGCGTCACGTCAACTGCATCGTCTTCATGCACGAATTGCAGGCGTGGATCAAAGCCAAGAACTGTGGGAACCACAGGCATCGTCAAGTAGGAGGTCATGCCGGTGCGCATCCCCGGACCCACGATGTTCGCGAAGCGCAAGGTGGCAATTCGAACATCACTACGACGACGACCAAACGAGCGGACGTAGTCCTCTACCTCCGCGGAGTCCTTCGCCCAGCCAGAGGTGGGCGGATGCCGAGGCAGGTCCTCTTCGGTAATGAGCGCCGGATCGCGCGGCCCGGATCCGTACACAGCAGCCGTCGACTTCACCACGAGATTGCGAACGGACTCCGCGCGCTGACACGCAGCAAGGAGTTGCATCGTGCCGATGACGTTGATGTCCTTCATCACCGAACGGCCCCCCGCCTGCCGCGGTGTGGCGATGACCCCCATATGGACCACGGTGTCGACACCCGCGTCGTCCATGATCCGACCGAGTACTGGGCTGCGGATATCGGCTCGGATGAACTCTGATTCAAGTGGGGTCGGGGGCGGTACTACGTCGACCCCGATGACGCGATCGACACCCGGTTGTCCGACCAGGAGGTCAGCCACCTTGCCACCGAAGTACCGGGAAACACCGGTCACAACGGCGACGACGCCCATGGCGCCTTCGACCTACTTCTTATTGCGGCGCTGAACCCGCGTGCGACGGAGCAGTTTGCGGTGCTTCTTCTTGGCCATTCGCTTACGGCGCTTCTTGACCACAGAGCCCATGAACTGCCTCTACTCCCTCGTCGACCGGCCGCGCCGGGTGAATGTGCTTCGCTTATCGAAGCAATCAGGCCGGAAGCCTACCCCGTGCCCAGTTACGAACGAATTGTCAGGCGGTCTCGACGTAGGAGTCCCGCAGGTAGTCGTGCACTGCCTGCTCAGGAACCCGGAAGGATCGGCCCACACGAACGGCCGGTAGATCACCGTTGTGCACCAGTCGGTACACGGTCATCTTCGACACCCGCATGACGGCGGCAACCTCAGCGACGGTCAAGAACTTCACATCGCCCAAAGAGCTGTCCGGGGTAGTGGCCATCGTCGAAACCATCCTTCATCTCGCACCGGCTCCCCGGCGATCTAGAGGGGAACACTAGTGGCCCCCGGGGTCGACGGGAAAGTTGAATCCAAAAAAAGCCGTCACTCCTGCGGTCTGGGCCCTACCAACCCTCAGGGTTTGGATCCAGTCCCATGAGCGGAAAGACCGCTTCCCGGGTTGCAAGGATCGCCGCGTCGAGTGGGTCGGCCGGGTTCCAGCCTTGAACCAGGTCCCGTGGCCACGGCGTTGCGCCATCGGTCATCCGAAGCGGCGGCACCCTTCCGAGCGCCTCTTGTACGTATTCCCCGAAGCCTGCAGGTAACGGCGCATGTGGATCGATGGGGCGTCCTTCGATCTCGGCAACCAGGTGAGTCCAGGCGCGCGGGACAACGTCCACCCATTCATAGCCACCCCCACCAACGGCCACCAGGCGTCCGGCGGTGAATTGATGCGCCCAGCGGTGGACCGCAGCAAAACCCATTCGTTGTCCATCGACCGTCAAAGCCAAGTGGGCCAAGGGGTCTTCCATATGTGAATCCACGCCGTTTTGCACCACGACCACCTGCGGATCGAACGCCTCGAGCAACTCCGGCACGACACCGTGCAAAGCACGCAACCAGCCTTGATCCGCAGTTCCGGCGGCCAGGGCAATGTTCACCGCACTCCCCGGGGCATTCGGCCCTCCGGTCTCGCTGGGGAATCCCGTGCCGGGAAAGAGGGTCTGCGGACTTTCGTGAATGGAGATGGTCAGCACCCGAGGGTCGTCCCAGAAGATGGATTGGACGCCATCGCCGTGATGGACATCGAGGTCTATGTAAGCAACGCGCTGCGCACCCTGGTCCAGCATCCACTGGATCGCGACCGCAATGTCGTTGTAGATGCAAAAGCCCGCCGCTCTATCAGCCATGGCGTGGTGCAAACCTCCGGCAAGGTTCACGGCATGCGCTGTTCGCCCCTCCCAGACGGACCGCGCAGCAGCCAGCGTCGCACCACAGACACGGGCTGCGGCCCGGTGCATGTTCGCAAAGATCGGATCATCGGTAGTTCCCAAGCCGCGCGATGGGTCAGCAGCAGGTGGTTCACCGCCGGCGGCTCGCACCGCAGCGATGTAGTCGGCGGTGTGCACGCGTTCGAGGATCTCGTCCCCCACAGGCTCGATATCGCCGATGACCTCGATGCCATCACCTGAATCAAGCCCGAACTCAGCGATCAACCGCATCGCCAACTGAACTCGAATAGGAGCGAGGGGGTGACCGGGACCGAAGTCATACTCAGCAAGTGCGTCGTCCCAGATCAGCGACGTTGCGCAGCCGGGAGCAACCGAATCGCTCATAGCCTTCAGTTTGCTTCCCCGGCCATCTCGCGCGCGCGGTCGCGATTTGCTTGCATAGCTTTCACGACGATGCCACGCACATCGCTCTCATCGAAGACCGCAGTGGCCGCGGCTGTTGTTCCGCCTTTTGACGTCACCGATGCGCGCAATTCCTCTGCCCTATCCGGTTCGGCCAAGAGAAGTTCCGCTGCACCAGCAAGCGTGTGGGCGACGAGAGCGTTGGCGGTTTCCTCGGACAACCCCAACTCCACGGCACCGAGTTTCATGGCTTCGGCCAAGTAGAAGAGGTAGGCAGGTCCACTGCCCGACGTTGCTGTCAGCGAATCGAGGAGCTCCTCCTCGATCGGGACGACCAGCGAAACCGAAGACAAGAGCGTGCGAACCAGATCGACATCCTCGGGGCTGCAAGCGCTGCCAGCAGACAGACCCACCACGCCTTTGCCGACGCGCACCGGGGTATTCGGCATCGTGCGAACCACCGCCATTCCCGCCGGCAGTTCCTTTTCCATGGCAGCCACAGTGATCCCGGCCGCAATGGAGACAACCACAACGTGATGGGGCAAGTGGTCCTTAACCGAGTGGAGCGTGCCGAGGATCTGGTGTGGCTTAACCGCGAGGAAGACCACATCTGCATCGCTCACGGCATCGGCTAGATCCGCCACGCGGACGTCCCCACGCTCCCGCCACCATTGGGCTCGCTCAGGGTCGGCTTCGACGATGGTGACGTCCACCGCGTCCAAAGACACCAATCCCTCGGCTATGGCACCGCCCATGGCACCGCCGCCGATCATCGCTACGTGTGTCGCCTTCGGCATCGGGCTACCTTCCCACAGCACGCTCAATGGCCGCCGGATCGATGGCAAACCACATGCGAACACTCTCGCCCTCGCGAATCAGATTCTCGGCCAGTGTGCCCTGAGTTTCCGGGACGCTCACGTCGTAACGGTCCCCTGGATTCACACCTGCAGCGCGGGCAGCACCCCGACACGCCGCGACAACGCGTGGCGTACTCGTCCACAAACTCACCCGTTCGATGCGCGACTGGGCAACGCCCGCTAACAAAGCCTTGGCACACCGAACGAAAGACTTCTCGCGCTCAGCCCGAGCTCCGAAACACGGATCTGTGAAATCCGCAGGAGTTGTCTCGTCGAGACCCACCACGGACGTGGATGTGTCCTGGCATAACCGTTCAGCTCCCTTGGCGGCCGCTGGAACCAACGGATGCAGACCCGACACATGAGAAAGTCTTGTCATCTCGGTGAACCACTCGAAGCCGTCACCTGGACGTGCCTGACCATGGGTGAATGTCCGTGGAATCACCACATCGGTTATGGACGCAAGCCCAGCTTCATCCCAAATTTTCAACAATGTCTCGAGCTGCTCAGTTTCCACCCTCGCGTCTACGCGTAATGCCAACCACAGTCCCGAGTCAGCCGCATCGGCAGCGCGCTCGATCACGCTCGGCCGCTCGATGCCCAAGCGTTGAAAGAGTGCGTTGCCGGGCATCGGCTATCGGACGGTCTTTCCTGGAAGCGGCTTCGTGGGATCAAGAAGTGATTGGATTGTCGGCGCAACGAGCGCAACTACATCGTCCTCGGAGGCCGACGCCAGCGGTTCGATGTGCGCCGCATACCGCGCAACCAAGACCCCACCGAGGAACGACGTAATCAACGCCCCTCGCATCTTGGCGTCAGGGATCCCTGCACGAGCGAGTATTTGATCGATCACTTCCCCGGACACGAACTCCCACAGCGCGCGAACCGCACCGGGGGTGGCGTTGAATGCTTCGGGGACGCCCGGAGCTAGTGAACCGACATCGGATCGGACCTGTTCGTCCTCCGCAGCGCGCAGGGCGAGCCGAACGAGTCGCTCCCCCATGCCGTCCAAACCGGGTGCGACCAATCGAGGAATAGCAGAAGACGGATCGAAGGGCAGATCCATCACGGCCGCAAACAGTTCTGCTTTGTTTCGGTAGTACGACGCTAGAACCGAAGGACCCACGCCAGCCGCCGATGAGATCGAGCGTACGGTTGCCGCGGCATACCCACGCCGTTCGAAGACCGCGCGCGCTGCGCGCTCAATTGCGGCGCGCCGATCGTCACTTGATTCACTCATTGCGGTTTCATCCAAGCACTACGCGTGAACTCCAGGGTTTCGTGCAGATCGGCGATGCGTTCGTCTCGATTAGCGGCTCCACGCGTGGTCACTTCCGCGATGACCGTTCCGGTGAATCCGAAATCGCGCAAGGACTGCAGGACCTCGGCCACGGGTTGATCACCTCGCCCGGGAACTAGGTGTTCATCGCGCGCCGAGTCGGTTCCATCCGCAAGGTGCACGTGCGCTACCCGCTCGCCGAGATCGGCCACCATCTCGCGTGGATCGGTTCGAGACACCGCGGTATGTGAGAGGTCCACGGTCGCGTGCCGGTAGTCCTGATTGCGGATGTCCCAATCGGGCGCGTACGCACCCAAGGAGGCGC
Source organism: Actinomycetota bacterium (assembly GCA_027729865.1). GTDB lineage: Bacteria > Actinomycetota > Actinomycetes > S36-B12 > S36-B12 > S36-B12. Next base: position 7,566 of record JAQCBM010000022.1, on the reverse strand, counting down.
CGAAGGACGAGGGGCCCGCGCGCCACGGATACATGTTCTCGACCGCGAAGCGCACATCTGTTACCTCTTCCATACGCGCAATGCCGGCTTCGAACGATCGTGCGTAGTCGCGCTGCCAGCGAAACGGCGGGTGCACCACCACTGTGGATGCACCTAGTTGCTCGGCCACGGCGCGCGCCTTCTCTAATTTCCCCCAGGGCTCGGTCCCCCACACACGTTGGGTGATGAGCAGACATGGTGCGTGGATCGACAGGATCGGGATTTGGTAGTGATCTCGCAGGGCTTCCAGCGTGGCCGAATCCTGACTCATCGAATCGGTACCGACCATTACTTCGACTCCGTCGTAACCCAACAAACTCGCGAGTTCGAAAGCGACAGCCGTCGATTCAGGAAATACCGACGACGTCGACAAACCAACCGTCAGGTCAGGAGACATCGACACCTGCCCTGCGCCAGCGATCGGCGATGATCCCTGCGATCCACACCGCAGCCGCCCCCACGATTCCCACGCCGATCGCCACCAGGCTGTAACGCTCGGGACCAAGCGAGAGCGCGAAGAATGCCGACAGCGGGGGGATGTACAGCACCGCGACGAATGCCAAGACCATTCCGGTGATGATGCCCCAGCGCACCAGGTTCAATGGCCGCGCGGCGATTGCTAAAACACCGGTCGCAACAATGAAGAGCGTGACGGTCGCAGCCTGCTGGGCGTTCAATACGGGCTCACCCACCCACAGCGCTATCGCGTAACTGGTCCACGATGACGCCGCGGCGATGAACCCTGCAGGGACAGCGAACACAAGCACACGCTTGAAGAAGCCGGGACGGAACCGCTCCTTGTTCGGCATCAAAGCCAAGAAAAAGCCAGGGATGCCGATGGTTAGCGCACTCACCAGCGATAGGTGCCGAGGCAGGAACGGGAAGGCCACCGCGAAGATTCCCGTCATCACCGAGATGACTGTCGAGTACACGCTCTTGGTCAAGAAGACGTCGGAGACGCGCTCGATATTTCCCAGCACTCGACGCCCCTCGGCCACCACGCTTGGTAGGACCGACCACTTGCTGTCCAACAGCACCAGCTGCGCAACGGCGCGCGTAGCACCCGAACCGGATCCCATGGCAATACCAAGGTCCGCGTTCTTCAGCGCAAGGACGTCGTTGACACCATCGCCCGTCATCGCCACGGTCGAACCCCCGAGGTGAAGCGCATCGACCATTTGTTGCTTCTGTGCCGGGTTGACCCGACCGAATACCGAATGATTGGTCATCACATGGGCGAGATCGTCGGTGTCTGACGGAGCCTCGCGCGCATCCACCGGATCATCGGCGCCGGGAACACCCGCTTGCGCTGCAATAGCGGCCACTGTTTCTGCGTTGTCACCGGAGATCACCTTGATCCGCACACCCTGATCGAGGAAGTACTCGACGGTGTCGCGTGCATCGGATCGCAGTTTCTGATCGATCACCACTAACCCCACGGGTATGACCGGCCCGGGACCGGTATCGGCGTCCAAGGCCGCATCGGATCCGGAAGCGACCACGAGCACACGCGCACCCTCGCTTGCGAACGGTGCTGCAGCCTCGTGCACGTCACGCGCATCCGGCGCAACCATCTCCGGTGCTCCGATAACCCACGCTCCATGATCGGCGAAAGCCACCGATGACCACTTGCGTGCGCTCGAGAACGGGACCGAGTCCACCACCTGCCAACCAGGGTTCGGGTAGGCCTGTTCGATCGCCAGGATCGTCGGATTCGGTGATGTCTCCGCGGCCGCGATCGCGCCCAGAGCGGTGCGAACATCCGACTCCGCTGCGCCACCCAGGACCACCACGTTCCCTAGGTGCATGCCGGGCTCGGTCAACGTGCCCGTCTTATCCGCGCAGACCGTGTCCACCCGGGCCAGTACCTCAACCGCGGGAAGGTCTTGCACCAATACCCGACGTTGCGCAAGGCGAATGACGGACACCGCCATGGCGATCGAGGTCAGCAGCACCAGTCCTTCCGGCACCATGGTCACAACACCGGCGATGGTTCCGCGGATAGCTTCATTGACGGGGAGGTCCGCGCGGATTAACTGAGAGGTCAAGAGCAGTACGCCCACAGGAACCAGGAAGTAGCTGACGATTCGAATGAACCGATTGATCGCATCGCGAAGTTCGGAGTTGGTCAGTTCGAACTTCTTGGCCTGTTCGGTCAGTCCCGCGGCGAAAGACTCTCGGCCCACGCGCGTAGCACGATACGCACCGGATCCGGCCACCACGAAGGATCCGGACATCGCCCCTTCGCCCACATGCTTGTCCACCGGATCGGCTTCGCCAGTCAGCAAGCTTTCATCGATCTGCAGGCCCTGAGCGTCAAGGACCTCACCGTCCACCACCAGTTGATCGCCGGTGCGCAGGATGATCACATCGTCAAGGACCACTTCGGATGGACGAACCTCCACATCCTGACCATTGCGCCGCACTACCGGCTTCGCCTCGCCGATCACCGCGAGTTTCTCCAGAGTCCGAGCTGCTCGGTACTCCTGCACGATGCCGATCAGGGTGTTCGCCACGATGACGAAACCGAAGAGTGAATCTTGAATCGGAGCAACGATCAACATGATCACCCACAGTGACCCGATGAGGCCGTTGAACCAGGTGAGCGTGTTCTTTCGGATGATGTCACCCAGCGAGCGGGCGTTCGCGGTAGGAGCCTCGTTGACTTCGCCGCGTTCGATTCGTTCGCGCACCTGAGAGTCGGTTAGTCCGTTCTCTAGGTGGATGGACGTCCCGGCATCTGCCGCGGTCATGGCGTGAGCGCGTCCATCCGACGCAAGATCACACCTTCGCGCAATGCCCACGGGCATACGTCGAGTTCTTCCACTTCCAGCAGATCCATGGCTGCCTCGGCGACAATCGCGCCGGCGAGCAGTTGCCCCGAACGCCCCGCGGACACACCTGGCAGTTTCGCGCGCTCAGCCGCGCTCAGCCCCGACAGCAAGGTGACGAGTTGGCGAACATCGGATGACTTCAATCGACGTCGGGCATGCATGCCGTCAGAGGTCGGAGGAGCACCGGCAATCCGCGCCAATTGCTTGAACGTCTTGCTCGTCGCTGCGGACAGCATCGGCGGAGCCGATCGACGCAGCGGTCCGATGGATTCGGCGATCAGCGCTCGAGCGTGCTTGCGCAGTTCCTTGATCTCACCTGGTGCAGCTGGATCGGTGCTGATGAAATCGCGCGTCATCCGGCCGGCACCGAGAGGCAGCGAGATGGCTACGTCGGGCTCTTCGTCGCTGCCTGCGGCCAGTTCCAGCGAGCCGCCACCGATATCCATCACCAAGAGACGGCCCGAGGACCAACCGAACCAGCGGCGCACGGCCAAGAAGGTCAACCGCGCCTCGTCATCACCGGAGAGCACATCTATCGCGATCCCGGTGCGCTCGCGAATCTCCGCGATCACCGCCTCGCCGTTTCCAGCATCACGGATGGCCGAGGTCGCGAACGCGATGATCTCGGTGGCTCCGCGGTCTTCGGCGAGTTCCTGACCCTCCTGGATGAAGGAGATTAAGGAATCGACCAGGGTCTGATCGACATTGCCGGCGGCATTGATGTGTTCAGCAAGACGCATCTGCGCCTTGTGCTTGGACGCGGGGATCGGAGCCGCTCCATAGTGCGCGTCCACCAGCAGTAGGTGGACGGTGTTGCTGCCCACGTCCAGGACACCCATGCGCACGAGGCCACCCTACGTCCACAGCCCACCCCCGCGCCTTCGACGATGTCACCTGTTTCGCCTAGGCTCACCGGGTGCCCGAAGTTGCCTTGGATTTCCCCCGCCAGTGGGTCGAGTTCGTCGACCCAGCCGATAACGACCAGCTGATCCGAGCTGATCTGACCTGGCTAACGTCAAGGTGGACCTGCATCTTCGGTCGAGGCTGTAAGGGAATCGATGCCGATCGGCCCGATGCTGGTTGCTGCGTCCACGGTGCGCACTTCTCCGAGAAGAAGGACAAGAAGCGGGTGGAGAAGTGGGTGGAAAAGCTCACCCCCGAACTGTGGGAGAACCACGCTCTCGGGAAGAAGGGTGGCTGGACCGAGAAGGAGGACGGGCAAAGTAAGACCCGCGTGATCGACAACGCCTGCATCTTTCATAACTCCGAGGACTTCGAAGGCGGGTATGGCTGCGCGCTGCATCACCTCGCGAACAAGGAGGGCATCTCCTTCATCGAAACCAAGCCCGAGGTCTGCTGGCAACTTCCGCTCCGGCGCACCTACGAAGATCGCGAGTACGAGGATGGCACCGAACGCCTGGTGGTGGTGCTGGGTGAATACGACCGCCGCGGCTGGGGCGAGGGCGGCCACGACTTCCAGTGGTACTGCACCGGGAACACCGACGCCCATGTCGGCGCCGAGCCCGTCTACATCTCCTCCAAGGACGAGATCGTCGCGCTGATCGGTCAGCCGGCGTACGACGTTTTAGCCGAGATGTGCGCCAAGCGCGATGCGCTGCTGCGCAAGAGCCCCACTGACATCGCGCTCTCTCCGCACCCAGCCGACCCTGTTCCCTAGCAGCAACACGTATGGCCAAGTCCAAGCCGTCTTATGAGTGCTCCGCATGCGGGGCGGCTTCACTGCGCTGGACCGGTAAGTGCGTGAAGTGCGGGGAGTTCGGCACCGTTGCCGAGGTGGCACCCACCACACCTGCTCCCGGCCGACGTGCATCCACGCAAGGCGCAACTCCGCTCTCGCCCGCCCGACCGGTGTCGGCCGTCACCGCGCAAGGTCCGGTCCCGCGTATCAGCACCGGTATCGGTGAATTCGATCGAGTCCTGGGTGGTGGTCTGGTAGCCGGACAGGTCCTTCTTGTCAGCGGCGAGCCTGGTGCCGGCAAGAGCACGCTGCTGCTCACCGTCTCCCACTCGATCGCCGAGAAGACCGGTAAGCCTGCGCTGTACGTCTCCGGCGAGGAATCCGTGGACCAGATCGCGGTGCGCGCATCACGCATCGGCGTGGACAGCGAACAACTGTTCATCGCCGACGAAACCGATCTTGCCAATGTGATCGGACATATCGACGCCCTCGGCAAGGACATCTCGCTGGTGATTGTCGATTCGGTGCAAACCATCGCGTCGGCCGACGTCGATGGACGCTCCGGCGGCGTGGCCCAGGTGATGGAAGTCGCCCAAGCGCTCACCCGCGTTGCGAAAGACCGCGGCATTCCCATCTGTCTTGTTGGTCAGGTCACCAAGGAATCCACCGTTGCTGGACCGCGAGCCCTCGAACACATCTGCGACGCCACGCTCTCCCTCGACGGGGATCGTCAAACATCGCTGCGACTCCTGAGAGCAGTGAAGAACCGCTACGGCCCAGCCGATGAAGTTGCCTGCTTCGAGCAGACCGACCGCGGCATGGAGGAAGTGGTCGATCCGAGCATGTTGTTCCGCGAGGAGCGTCAGGCTCCGGTACCGGGAACCTGCGTCACGGTCACCATCGAAGGAAGGCGCGCGATGCTCGCCGAGGTGCAAGCACTCGTCGCCCCAACCACCAACCCGAACCCACGCCGCGGTGTATCAGGACTCGACTCATCACGCGTCGCAATGCTCGTCGCCATCACCGAACGCGTTGCCGGACTCAAACTGGCAGACAAGGACGTGTTCGTCGCAACCGTGGGCGGAATCCGACTTTCTGATCCGAGCACCGACCTCGCCACTTGTCTCGCTATCGCTTCAGCAGGCAAGGATCTGCCGATTCCGCTGAACGTCGCGGCAATTGGCGAAGTCACGCTTTCCGGTGATGTGAGACGCGTGCCGATGATCAACCAGCGCGTTGCCGAGGCCACGCGCCTCGGCTACACCCGGATCCTCGCGCCAGCAGGTACCAAAAACTCACTCGACAAGCGCGGTGTAGGCGCACAGATCATCGAGGTCAACAACCTCGCAGAAGCCTTCCAGCAGATTCGGGCAAGCGGCGAATCAAAGCCCAACTTCTAGAGTCGCAGCTACTTCATCGTCCGTAGTGGTAGCGGCAAGCCAAAATACGGATTTCGTCGTCGACAACTTTGTATATGAGTCGATGCTCGTCATTTATGCGCCGCGACCAGTAACCACCGAAGTCGTACTTCAACGGTTCCGGCTTTCCGATACCTTCATTGCCATTTCGAACAACATCTTCGATCAGTGAGTTAATGCGCTTGAGAATCCTGCGGTCCTGCGTTTGCCACCACAGGTAGTCCTCCCACGCACTGCGGTCCCAGACCAACCGCATGACTACTCGTCGGTTAAGAGAGCATGCTCTTCGCCGCCACCAGCCTCGAGCCGCTCCATCGCATCGAGCAAGCGGCGGGCGTTCGCCGGTGAACGCATGAGGTAGGCGGTCTCTCGCAAGGCCTCGAAGTCGGCGAGCGAGACGATCACCACCGGTTCGTGCCCGGCGCGGGTGATCACCACTTCCTCCCGGTCTTCAGTTACCGAATCAAGAACCTCCGCGTAGCGGGCACGGGATTCGGTGTAGCTCATGGTCTTCATGACAACCTCCTGTACAGAAAACTGTACGCCTCGAACGTCCGTACGTCAAGACGTCGGGAACCACTCAGTCGCGCTTGTTGCTCAGCGCGAAGGGAATGCCTTCGCTCTCCACGTTCAAGTTGCGTCCCACCACTTCATAACGTCCGGCTTTGGCTTTGCGGCCCTTGCCATCGTCGGGGCAGCCTTTCTGGCTGAGTCGGCTCTTCCAGGTGATGCTCGAGACCGCTTGTTGTCCCGGCTCCATCAGCGTGACGTTTTCTTGCTCATCGGTAGCGCAGTCATCGCTCGACCACACGTGATAGCCACCAGAGGTGATCTTCAGTTCGTTCGCCTTCGATCCGATGTCGCGAAAACATGAGACATCACCCACGTTGGTGATGGTCAAGGTGAGGACCGGATCTTGCTGGCCCACGCGATAGGTCGATGAGTCCGTGGTGGCGGTGACTTCGATGGCCGAGTCCGCGCATTCGGTGGGTTCGGCGGGTACGGCCGGGACCGCATCGGTGGCGATGACCTCGCCGTTTTCGTCGACAACCTCCTCGGTGATCTCCTCGGTCGCGCTGGTGAGTTCTCCTGGCGCGGCGGAAGAACGCGAGCCCAGGAACCACCAGGCACCCAGCAGAAGCGTGATGACGATGAGCAGCACGGTGCCGCGACGGATCCAATAGACCAGGGGCGGTTCAGGCCCCACTGGCTGGATCATCCCGGACATGCTCTCCACGGTACTGCGGCCTCCCCCATCCAACGACTCAAGAGCCATGAAACGATCCGAGCCGTGGCGAAAGACACATCCGTGAGCGATCGGCGCTCGGTGGATCGGGTCTGCTCGTGGTTCGAGGTGAACGCCCGGCCGCTGCCGTGGCGGGATACCTCGCCGTGGGGCGTGATGGTCTCGGAATTCATGCTCCAGCAGACGCCGGTTTCTCGGGTGGAGCCGGTGTGGCGGGAGTGGATGCAACGCTGGCCGGCACCCTCCGCTTTGGCCGCTGAGACTTCTGGTTCTGCTGTTCGTGCCTGGGGGCGGTTGGGATATCCACGGCGGGCTCTGCGGCTGCATGCC
>JAQCBM010000021.1 GCA_027729865.1 Actinomycetota bacterium | reverse complement strand
CCTGCCACACCCACGAACCCCCCTCCCGCGAACGGGCAATTTCCAGCCCTCGAACGGGCACTTTTTCAACGTCGAAAGGGCACAAAATCGACTTCCAGCGGGCAGTAGCGAACGACGACGCCTCGACTCACTCAGCAATCCGCAGGCGAACGCTGCACACGTCCCCTACTCCGAGCCCTTCGGCACCACGAACGGGCTTCTTCAGCGGTAGAACGAAGCTCCCGATCTCTTTGCTCGGGAATAGAGAGGTTTGCCAGGTACTTGAGCCGATGGTGACCTCCACTCGCACCGAGCCGAATCCGCCCCGGTTCATGGGCATGTCCTCGATCTCGTCCGCAACTTCCTTAGGCACGGTCAGGAAGTGCCAGGAGGCATCGGACTTCCACAGCCACACCTCGGCTTCGAAGTCCCACTCCACGCCCAGATCCGATCAGCAGATCGCGTGCAGCCAGTTGTGACGTTCGGGAATGGCACCGGTTTGAATATCGAGTAACTCTTGGCGCAGCCGGGAGGTCACCGGACCGGTACCACCATCGCCTACGGTCCACGAGCCACTCATGCGCGACTTCACTTCACCAACAGGCGTGATCACCGCAGCGGTCCCGCATGCGAACACCTCGGTGATCTCGCCGGATGCGCATCCGTTCTTCCAGTCCTCGACGCTGATCTCACCTTCATCGGCGCGGATGCCGAGATCGGCGGCAACGGTCAACAAAGAATCGCGCGTGATGCCCGGGAGTAGCGAGCCGGTCAGACGAGGGGTGACCAACCGAGCGGAGTCCCCTGATCCGTACACGAAGTACAGATTCATTCCGCCCATTTCCTCGATCCACTTCCGCTCTGCGGCATCGAGCCACACCACCTGATCGCAGCCGTGCTGTGCTGCCTCAGCTTGCGCGACCAGCGAAGCGGCATAGTTCCCTGCGCACTTGGCCTCGCCTGTGCCCCCGGGAGCTGCGCGCACGTAGTCATCGGACAACCACACACTCACCGGCTTCAGGCCCTTGGGGAAGTAGGCACCTGCGGGCGAGGCGATCAGCAGGTACTCATAGGCATTCGCCGGCTTGACGCCCAGTCCGATCTCCGTGGAGAACATGAATGGCCGCAAGTACAACGACTTCTCCGCATCGCCCGGAACCCAGTCGCGATCCTGGCGAACCAAGGCCTCGATGCTTCCGACGAACAACTCCTCGGGAAGCTCGGCCATCGCCAATCGTCGGGCCGATGCTGCGAATCGCTGGGCGTTGCGAAACGGACGGAACGTCTTGATCGATCCATCGGCATGTCGATACGCCTTCAAGCCTTCGAATATCGCTTGCCCGTAGTGGATGAAGTTCGTCGCCGGATCCAGCAGCAGCGGTCCATAGGCAACCAACTCCGCGTCGTGCCAGCCCTTATCGGCCGTCCACTTCGCCCGCACCATGTTGTCGGTGAAGGTCCGCCCGAAGCCCGGATTCGCGAGAACCGCTTCGCGCTCGGCAGCCGGCAGCGGAGAAGAAGACGGGTGGACGACGATGTCCCACAGCCCCGTACCAGCATCCGTTGCAGTCATGTTTCACCTTCCGCGAAGGGCTAACGCTAGCGGTAGACAGCGGTGTCAGGAACCGGAAGGGCGTTTCAGCTCTCGAACATCGAGATCATCGCGATCCCTGCCCGAGGCCTCTTTCATGGCGATGAGATCGTCAAGCCCGACGACGCGAATACGAACTCCTGCAGCTGAGGTTTCAACACTTCGATTTCGCATTTCTACATACGGTCCAGCACCCGGTACGTCGTTGAGGAAATCAACTGGTCCGAAGTCTGTTTCCATCGTGAATGACGCCCCATTGCCCAGAACCTCTGGGTCGGTGGGGTCGATGTCGAGTTTGTCTGCATCGACTCCACGAAGTCGGGCACCCATCGACGCCAGAGCACGAGCTAGCCGCTCGATGTTGTCGGGCGCTTGGTCTGCAACGAAATCAACATCCTCGGTTGCCCGCACATAGCCATGAGCAACGACGGCCCATCCGCCGATCGTTAGGTAATCGACCCCATAGTCGTCGAGCGTTTGGAATATCCGCGCCGGATCAAAGCTCATCGCGCTGGGCCTTGCCGGCCAACTCAGAAGCGAAGGAACTGAGAATGAAGCCTCGCTCGAGCCGCTCGCCCATCAAGCGGGCCAGCTCCTGTGACTCAGCATCGACCACAACCGGCTCCTGGCTGCTCATGCCTTGAGGATACGCATTAGCGCGCTCGCGCGAGCGCTCCCGCTGCAAGCGCATCGCCGATCTCGGACGTGGAGCGAACTGCACTGCCCCGTGATTCCAGGTCGGCAGCCACCGCCGCCTCGACCCATCCGGCAGCCTGGGTCTCACCCACGTGATCGAGCAGCATCGCCAAAGACATGACCGTGGCAGTGGGATCTGCTTTGCCTTGGCCAGCGATATCGGGAGCCGAACCGTGCACCGGCTCGAACATCGACGGGTTGGATCGAGACGGATCGATATTGCCGCTAGCGGCTAGTCCAATCCCGCCGCCGATAGCGGCGCCGATGTCTGTGAGGATGTCGCCAAAGAGGTTGTCGGTTACCACCACATCGAAGCGATCAGGGTTGGTGATGAAGAACATCGACGCCGCATCGACATGCTGGTAATCCGTGGCAACCTCGGGGTACTCCGCCGCCACCCGATCGAAAGTCCGCTTCCATAGCGACCCAGCGTTCACCAGCACGTTGGTCTTATGCACCAAGGTCACGTGCTTCCGTCGCTTCATCGCCCGATCGAACGCATCGCGAACGATTCGCTCCACACCGAACGCGGTGTTCAAACTCTCTTCCACAGCAACTTCCTGCGGTGTGTCCTTGCGCAACACGCCACCAGCGCCCACATAGGGACCTTCGGTGCCTTCGCGACACACAACAAAGACGATCGTCTTGCCGCCGGCCAGCGGACCGGCCACACCCGGATACAACTTCACCGGTCGCAGGTTCACGTGGTGGTCCATCACGAAGCGCAACGGCAGGAGCACGCCGCGCTCCAGCACACCCGGCGGCACCGACGGATCACCGATCGCCCCCAACAAAATCGCGTCGTAACTGCGCAATTCCTCGACCACCGAATCCGGAAGCAACTCCCCGGTTGCGTTGTAGCGACGCGCACCGAGGTCGTATTCAGTCGTGGTCACTTCGAGGTCTGCCGCAGGGGCAATCGCCTGTAGCACCTTCATCGCCTCGGCCACCACCTCCGTACCGATGCCGTCGCCAGGAATGAGTGCCAGATTGAGTTGCGTCGCCATGGGCGAAAGCGTAGTGATCAGCTTTCCCAGCGCCCCGCGGCCTTGAGGCGTTCAATCGCGGCTTCGAGCAACGCGAGATCCTGACGCACCGTTGACTGAACGACTCGAACATCCACCCGGTGATACCCATGGCCGATCACGTCGCGCATCCCCTTGATCGCACGCCACGGGACATCTGGCTCAGACTCAAGCACCTCGCGAGGAAGTGCCTTGACTGCCTCGCCTATGACAAAGGGGTTGTGAAGCAAGGCGTCCAGCGCGAGGCGTGCCTCGCCGGCACTTCGTTCTAAGTCCGCCGAAGTGAACCGAGCATCCGCGTGACGGGCCGCTTCGATTGCACCAAGAATGTCGTTGAGCCTCTCAAGTACCGACCTCGTCACAGCGGGACCGCTTCGGCCAACACCTCGTCTCGGATCTCATCGCGCAACAAGTCTGGCGTTGACACATCGACGGGACACCCGATGAGCGCCTCGACATCGCTTGCGAAGGCTGCCAGCGCCAGAACGCCCCGAGACGCAGCGTCATAGTCAACGAGAAGATCCACATCGGAATCCTCTGTCTCTTCCCCTCTGACTGTTGACCCAAAGACTCGCACGTTGTGGATAAGTCTCAACTGCGCAAGCTCTCGTATCTGCTGTTGATGACGTCGCAATTCCTGCATGAGCAAGCCGTCGGCGGGAGTCGACTGTTCCAAAGACGCAACAATCGTCGCGCCCGCGGCCCTCACCACTTTGTCGAGTGTGCGCACGGAGGGCGATCGAGCACCGGATTCATACGAAGCCAGTGTTGGTTGAGAGGTTCCCGCAGCCCTCGCCAACTGAGCCTGGGTCAAGCCTGCGGCGACCCTGGCTTGGCGAATGAGAAGCCCAGCGTCCATGAGGCGAATTATATCGGTACCGATATTAGTAACCGACGAGACCCGTGCGCTGAAGCAATACCGGAGGCGGGAGACTGCAGGCATGGCCGGTAAACGTTGGAGTGACCTCACAGAGCGTCAACAAACTGCTGTCCTCGTCGCAGCTTCTGTTCAATTGTCCCTTGCGGCCACCGCGTGGGTGGACCTCGCCAAACGCCCGAAGGACCTAGTCCGCGGGCCCAAGCCGTTGTGGGCGGCAGCCATCGCGGTCAATTTCGTCGGACCCATCGCGTACTTCGTGGCCGGACGGCGCTGATAGCCTCTCCCCGTGCGTTCGCTCCTGCTCCTTCGCAGCCGCGGCGAGGCCTAGACACCGGCCTCCTCGTCGCGGAGGTGCTGCATGGCCGGTTCCCGGCCCTTCTCACCTAGGAGCAATAGATGACCACCGCGAACGAGTACGAAACACGAAACTCCCAAGAGCCCTCGGGGATGCCGTTCGAGCGATACAGCCCGTTCACGCCCATTGATCTACCCGATCGCACCTGGCCTACGCGTGTCATTGATGCGGCGCCGCGTTGGTGCGCAGTGGATCTACGCGATGGCAACCAGGCGCTCATTGATCCGATGACCCCACAGCGCAAGCTGCGGATGTTCCAACTTCTCGTGGAGATGGGTTACAAGGAGATCGAGGTCGGCTTCCCCTCGGCATCGCAGACCGACTTCGATTTTGTTCGCCAGATCATCGAAGAGGACTTGATTCCCGACGACGTTGTGATCCAGGTTCTGACTCAGTCCCGCGAGCATTTGATCGAGCGCACCTTCGAATCCATTCGCGGCGCGAAGCAAGCGATCGTGCACCTGTATAACTCGACGTCCACGCTGCAGCGTCGCGTGGTGTTCGGATTGGACAAGGCCGGGATCGTCGATATCGCGGTTCACGGCGCCCAGTTGTGTCAGAAGTTCGCCGACGAGATCGCGGACGAGACCGACGTCTACTTCGAATACTCACCCGAGTCATACACAGGTACCGAACTCGAGTTCGCCCTGGAGATCTGTAACGCGGTGACGGATGTGTGGCAACCCACGCCCGAGCGCAAGGTGATCTTGAACCTGCCGGCAACTGTCGAGATGGCGACGCCCAATGTGTACGCCGATTCCATCGAGTGGATGAGCAACAACCTGGACAAGCGCGACTCGATCGTGCTGTCCTTGCATCCTCATAACGACCGCGGGACGGCCGTGGCAGCAGCGGAGCTCGGCTACATGGCCGGAGCCGACCGCATCGAAGGCTGCCTGTTCGGCAACGGCGAGCGCACTGGCAACGTGTGCCTGGTGACCTTGGGCATGAATCTGTTCAGCCAAGGAGTGGATCCCCAGATCGACTTCTCCGACATCGACCACATTCGCCGCACCGTGGAGTACTGCAACCAGATACCGGTGCACGAGCGCCATCCCTACGGTGGCGATCTGGTGTACACCGCGTTCTCCGGTTCGCATCAGGACGCCATCAACAAGGGGCTCAATGCGATGGCAGCCGATGCCGCTGCTGCCGGAGCAGAGGTGCATGCGTTCCGCTGGGAGGTGCCCTACCTGCCCATCGATCCGAAGGACGTGGGCCGCACTTACGAAGCGGTAATCCGGGTGAACTCCCAGTCCGGTAAGGGCGGCGTTGCGTACGTGATGCGCACCGAACACAACCTGGACCTCCCCCGGCGCCTGCAGATCGAGTTCTCACAAGTGGTCCAGCGAATCACCGACTCCGAAGGTGGAGAGGTGTCACCCGAGGAGATGTGGTCCACGTTCTACGACGAGTACCTGCCCAATCCAGAGGCTCCGTGGGGTCGCTTCTCGCTGGTGTCCGTGAAGCAGGACTCTGCAGTGGATGGCGATACCACCGTGTCGGTCGTCATGATGGACGACGGCGCAGAGGTGGCACTCGTGGGAACGGGCAATGGCCCCGTGGCGGCGTTCTGCACCGCATTGGCGTCGCACGGAGTGGATGTGCGGGTGCTCGACTACGCCGAGCATGCGATGAGTGCGGGCGGAGATGCCCGAGCAGCTGCCTACCTCGAGTGCGCCGTGGATGACCGTGTGCTGTGGGGAGTCGGGATAGATCCGTCAATCACCACGGCGTCTTTAAAGGGCATCGTCAGCGCGGTGAACCGCGCCCAGCGCGGCGACTAGATCCGTTCGGTCACGACGTCAGCGACACGAAGCGACCGGAGTGGGCCCCGATCTGCGCAGAGATCGTGTCCACCAACTCGGCTGGGATCGCCGAATCGACGCTGAGCACCATCAGTGAGTGATCGGATGCATCACGGCTGACCTGCATGCCGCCGATGTTGATGCCCGCACCACCCAACAGGTTGCCCACGATGCCGACCACACCGGGCTTGTCGTGGTAGCGGTAGAAGGCAAGGTGGTCGCTGATCGGGACGTCCACATCGAAGCCGTCCACTTCGACGATCTTTCCCTGGTGGCGAGGACCGGCCACCGTGCCGCCCACGCACACTTTTGCCCCATCTGTGAGGGTCAGCAGCACGCGAACCAGTGAGCGGTGATCGCCGCTCGTGGCATCGGTGGTGAGGGCGACTTCCACCCCGCGCTGCTCGGCGAGAACGGGTGCATTCACGTAAGACACCGGATCGTGCACGAGCATCTGGAACACGCCCTTGAGTGCGGACAACTCCAGAACACGAACATCGTGCTCCACGACCTCGCCCAGAACCTCGATGTCCACACGCTCCACTGCCGCGGGGGCAAGGCCGCACGCGATGGCGCCAATCTGTTCGGCCAGCGGGAGGAGTTGCTTTACCTCATCATCGATTTGTCCGCCTTGGACGTTCACCGCGTCCGGCACGAGCTCACCGGCAAGGGCCAAGCGCACGGACTTCGCCACGGCGATGCCCGCCTTCTCCTGGGCTTCATCCGTCGACGCACCTAGGTGCGGGGTCGCGACGACGTTCTCCAGAGTGAAGAGCGGCGAGTCGGTGCAAGGCTCGCTGGAGTAGACGTCCAGACCAGCACCAGCAACGCGACCCTCGGACATCGCCTTGTACAGCGCGTCCTCATCGATGATGCCGCCGCGGGCTGCGTTGATGATGTGAACGGTCGGCTTGACCTTGGAGAGCGCCTCGTCACCGATCAACCCCACGGTCTCGGGGGTCTTGGGCAAGTGCACGGTGATGAAGTCCGACTCCGCCAGGAGCTCGTCGAGGGTGACCATCCGAACGCCTAGCTGCGCGGCGCGCGCCGGTTGGACGTAGGGGTCGTAGGCGATCAGGTTCACGCCGAAAGCGGCAAGGCGCTGCGCCACGAGGATGCCGATGCGACCCAGACCGACGATGCCTACTGTCTTGTCCGCAACTTCAACACCGGTGTACTTCGAGCGCTTCCACTCTCCGCGATGCAGCGCGGAGTTTGCGGGCACGATGTTGCGCGCACTAGCCAGGAGCAGCCCAACCGCGAGTTCCGCCGCGCTGACGATGTTCGAGGTTGGCGCGTTCACAACCATCACGCCAGCCTGGGTGGCCGCCTTGACGTCCACGTTGTCCAGACCCACTCCCGCACGGGCGATGACCTTCAAGCGCTTCGCAGCAGCGATCGCTTCGGCATCGACCTTGGTGGCCGAGCGCACCAAGATGGCATCGACGTCGGCAATGGCCGGGAGGAGTTCATCGCGATTGGCACCGTCGCAGTGAACGATCTCGAAGTCCGGACCGAGAGCATCGACGGTTGCAGGCGAAAGTTCTTCAGCGATCAGCACACGGGATTTAGACACCGCGCGATCCTATCGGCGATGGAGCAATCCGCATTCAGCGGCGATCGCCGCGTGACCTAGACCACGCAGTGAAGGACGTGATCGAACCTGCGTGCGGTCTTCGCAGCCACGGCCACGGGTGAACTTGCGAAGGTTGTGCAGTTGCCGTGACCCGCCTCCAGCCAGGGACGGGTGTGAAGGTGACCGCGAACGGGCCGATCGAAGCGAGGACTTCGGATACGTCTCCTCGATAGATTCGCAACGTCCGGCGCTCAGCGAGATCCGCGAGTGCCTCGGCTAGGAACACCAGGCGCAGGTATGACAACCGAAGGCGACGCAGCAAAGGCTCGTCGAACACGAACACCACCGGTAGGTCTGGATTCGCCTGTAGCGCCGGATCGTCGTCCCCGAGACTCTCAGCGGTGATCCACACGAACTCAGGCTCCGTGAGGGTTATGGGCCTCTGCGGCCCTGCCGAGGCTTCGACATCCTCGTCACGGCGCATGCGCGGGTCAACGAAGGATCGCGGTTCGGGGATTTCCTCGTCGGGCCAGTCTTCGATGGGGCAGTTGCTGGACAGCGGACATCTATCGCACAGTTCCGGAGCGCGTTTGCGCACTTGCCACCGCGAGAAGCCGTAGGGCTTGCCGGTCAACGCGCCCACGGTCCACTGCCAGCCGGACCGGTTGGCTGCGCGCGAACCGTCGAGAAGATGCCGGAAGAACAGGTCCTCGCCATCGCGCCAACCCCAGCCTTCGCGCACCGTCCAGTGCGAGGCCAACCACATCCGCGCCTGATTAGTCAGGTAGCCGCTCTGCGTGAGTTCCTGCCACGACTCTTGCAGGCAGGACGCTTGGGTATCCCAAGGGTTGTGCTCGGGTGGGCCGTCCTCACGGACCGAGTAGCGCAGCGAGCGTTTCGTCGCGTCTCCGAGGCGGGCGTACAGGTGACGCGCGTACTCCTGCCATAGCAGTTCGTCGCGGAACTTCTCGACATCGTCACTCGGGCCACCGGCAACGAATTCATGGACCCGCGGTAACTGCAACAAGCCGTGACGAATATACGGCGATAAGCCTGAAGCACCGCGTGCTCGTTCCGGCAACACGTTGTTGCGGCGCCGCGCGTAACCGGTCACATCGAACGCATGCAGCGCGGCATCCGCGGCCTGTTGACCTCCACGCACGGGAGCGACTGAGGGATCACCGCTCGCGAGATCACCGAGGTGGTCGCTCACCCACTGCACTACGCCTGCACGATCGGGGGTTAGTTCGGGAACGGGCAGCGACGTCATCAACAATCCTTGATCATCGAGCCTTGCGGATCCGGATCGGACCCTTGGCCGTGGATGGGTCGACCACCCGGCCCTTTTGGGTGATCTCCACGGTGCCTTGCGCTACGAGTCTGCGCGCTGCGCGGCGAGCGGGTTCCATCAGATCCCGCCAGTTCTCACCACCAACAAGGCGCGCGGCCTCGCTGGGGCAGATGGACGCGTCATGCGCGCGCACATCGAGTAACTCCAGGATCGTGTTCTCAAGAGCAACATCGTCGGTGTTGACGCCGCGCTTGCGACACGCATCTGAGCAGTAGCGCACCTGATCCCAGTTGCGTTCCCAGGATTTTCGCCACTTCATGTCCCGGCCGCACGCGACACACGTCTTGGTGTCCCCTGCTCGTCCAGGCATGCGCTGTGATGAAGTTTCTAGCGAGCTGCGGTGCCCTCGACGTAGTCGTCGTCGCCCTTCACCCAACTCATCAACTTGCGCAGTTGACGACCAACCGCCTCGATCGGGTGCTTCTCGCCCTTCTCGCGCAGCGCCTTGAATTCCGGGCCACCGGCTTCTTGATCGGCCATAAAGCGATCGGCGAACGTGCCGTTCTTGATGTCAGCCAGCACCGCCTGCATGTTCTCCTTGACGCGGGGGTCGATGACTCGCGGGCCGGACACGTAATCGCCATACTCCGCGGTGTCAGAGACGCTCCAACGCTGCTTGGCGATGCCGCCTTCGTACATGAGGTCCACGATCAACTTCAGTTCGTGCAGGCACTCGAAGTACGCAACCTCGGGCTGGTAACCCGCCTCCACCAAGGTCTCGAAGCCGTACATGACCAACTGGCTTGCACCGCCGCACAGGACGGCCTGCTCACCGAAGAGGTCCGTTTCGGTCTCTTCAGTGAATGTGGTCTTGATGCCGCCGGCACGCAAGCCGCCGATCGCGCGGGCGTAGGACAAAGCCAGCGGCCAAGCGTTGCCGGTTGCGTCCTGCTCGACCGCAACGAGCACCGGAACACCGCGTCCAGCCACATACTCGCGGCGCACCAAGTGACCTGGGCCCTTGGGGGCGACCATGCAGACATCGACATTGGCTGGAGGCTTGATGAACCCGAAGCGGATGTTGAATCCGTGCGCGAAGAACAGAGCGTCTCCATCTTGCAGGTTCGGCTCGATTGCCTCGGCGTAGAGCTTCTTCTGCGCGGGATCGGGCACCAAGATCATGATGACGTCGGCCTCGGCGGCAGCCGTCGCGGGATCTACCACCCGCAGGCCGTCCTCCTCTGCCTTGGCGCGGGACTTCGAGCCCTCCGGGAGTCCTACGCGGACATCCACACCTGAGTCGCGCAAGGAGAGCGCGTGCGCGTGGCCCTGGCTGCCGAAGCCCATGATCGCGACCACCCGGTTTTGGATGATCGAAAGGTCGGCATCGTCGTCGTAGAACATTTCGGCCACGGTGAATCTCTCCTTGATGTGTTGGTGGGGCGAAGGCTATCGGGGAACGGGGTTACTCACGCCGAGCGGTCTACCGGGCGCAAGGTGCGCTCGCTGATCGATCGAGAACCTCGACCCACTGCTACCAGTCCGGATTTGACCAGTTCAGTCACACCGAAGGGCTCAAGGACTCGCAGCAGAGCTTCAAGCTTGTCGTGCGCGCCTGTAGCTTCAATGGTCACGGCATCGGTGCTGACGTCGACCACTTTCGCGCGGAACAACTGCACTGTTTCGAGGATGTGCGAACGGGTATCGAGATTCGCCTTCACCTTGACCAGCATGATCTCCCGCTGGACTGAGGCATCTTCCTCGAGTTCAACGATTTTCAGCACGTTGATGAGCTTGTTCAGCTGCTTGGTCACCTGTTCCAACGGCAGACGATCGACATTCACGACGATGGTCATGCGGGAGACTTCGGGCAACTCAGTGGGGCCAACGGCAAGGGATTCGATGTTGAATCCCCGGCGCGAGAACAGACTCGCAACGCGTGCGAGAACGCCCGGCTTGTCCTCCACAAGGACCGACAGAGTGTGCCTGGTCATCAGTCGTCACTTCCCCACTCAGGTGCCATGGCGCGGGCCACCATGATGTCGTCGTTGCTGGTTCCCGCCGCAACCATCGGCCAGACCATCGCGTCCTTGTGAACTCGGAAATCGATCACCACAGGGGCGTCGTTGATACCCATTGCCTTTTCGATCACCGAGTCGACCTCATCGGCGCTCGTCGCTTGCAGGCCGTAGCACCCGTACGCCTCCGCCAACTTCACGAAGTCCGGGAAGGAATGCGAGTGCAGGTCCGTGTTCGAGTAGCGCTCGTTGTAGAAGAGCGTCTGCCATTGACGCACCATGCCCAAGGACGAGTTGTTGATCAGCGCGACCTTGATCGGAATGTTGTTGATCGAGCAGGTAGCCAACTCCTGGTTGGTCATCTGGAAGCAGCCGTCGCCGTCCACTGCCCACACCGTTGTGTCGGGACGACCCACCTTGGCGCCCATCGCAGCCGGGACCGCGTAACCCATCGTGCCCAAGCCGCCGGAGTTCAACCAGGTGCCGGGGAATTCGTAGCCGATGAATTGCGCAGCCCACATTTGGTGCTGACCCACGCCCGCGGTGTAGATCGAGTCCGGGCCGGAGATCTTGCCGAGCCGCTCGATCACGTACTGCGGGGACAAGGTGCCGTCGTCGGGCAAGTCGTAACCCAAGGGATAGGTCTCGCGCAGACGATTGAGCTGGACCCACCAATCGGCGTAGTCCGGCGTTGCGCCGTCGGCGAGTTCGGCTTCGATCGCAACGACCAGGTCCGGGATCACCTCGGCAACATCACCCACGATCGGGATGTCCGCATGACGGTTCTTGCCGATCTCGGCCGGATCGATGTCCGCATGGATGACCGATGCATTCGGAGCGAAACTCGACAACTTGCCGGTCACCCGATCGTCGAACCGGGCACCAAGCGTGATCAGCAGATCCGACTTTTGAAGCGCACCGACTGCGGCCACCGTGCCGTGCATGCCGGGCATGCCCAGATGAAGCGGATGAGAATCGGGGAACGCCCCGCGCGCCATCAACGTGGTGACGACCGGGATGCCGGTGAGTTCGGCGAGGCGACGCAAGGACGCGGAAGCTCCCGCACGGATCACGCCTCCGCCCACGTAGAGGACTGGTTGCCGCGAGGACAGGATCGCGCGCGCAGCTTCGCGAATCTGCTTGGAGTGCGGGCGAGTAACCGGGTGGTAGCCGGGCAAGTCGATGTCGGTCGGCCAATTGAACTCGGTGCTGGCTTGCAGCGCGTCCTTGGAAATATCCACGAGCACTGGACCGGGGCGACCAGTAGCAGCGAGGTGGAAAGCCTCGGCGATGGCTTGCGGGATTTCGTCGGGGTTCGTCACCAGGAAGTTGTGCTTGGTGATCGGCATCGTGATGCCGCGGATGTCGGCCTCTTGGAAGGCGTCGGTGCCGATCGCGGCGCTGGGCACCTGACCGGTGATGGCAACCATCGGGACCGAGTCCATATGGGCATCGGCGATCGGGGTGACCAGGTTGGTAGCTCCCGGACCGCTGGTGGCCATGCACACACCCACGCGTCCGGTCGCCGCGGCGTAACCCTCAGCCGCGTGCCCAGCCGCCTGCTCGTGGCGAACCAGAATGTGGCGGACCTTGGTCGAATCCATCAGGGGGTCGTACGCCGGAAGGATCGCCCCGCCGGGAATGCCGAAGACCACATCAACGTCGGCGGCCTCCAAGGACCGCACCAAAGAGTCGGCTCCGGTGATCTGCTCGCCCATCTGCTCTTTCCTGTCTGGTTTTCGGTGGTACGAATGAAAAACCCTCCACACCCGGGTGGGTAGGAGGGAGCGCGCCGGTGACGGGGTGCGTCAGCGAGCGCGCCTGGGTACTACGACGATTCGTGCGGTGCTTGTGGCCACCCACGAACTGTAGCCCCTGGCGTCCCACCTGTCACGCCCCGGGTCAATACAGGGGTTCCCTACGCTGATTCGGGATGAACGCGCACAATCTCCCGGATTGCGGGGAGATGTGCGCGGATGTCCCGGATACCGGGAAAAACGGACAAGGGGCGGT
>JAQCBM010000020.1 GCA_027729865.1 Actinomycetota bacterium | reverse complement strand
GTGTTGCCGAGCTTCGTCTTCGTCTGACCCTCGAACTGCGGCTCGCGCAACTTCACCGACACGATCGCGGTCAGACCCTCGCGCACATCTTCACCGGTGAGATTGGTGTCCTTTTCCTTCAGCACACCCCACTCACGCGCAAACTTGTTGACCAAGCTCGTTAGCGCGGTGCGAAAACCTTCTTCGTGCGTTCCACCTTCGGTGGTGTTGATGGTGTTCGCGAAGGTGTACACGGACTCGGCGTACGTGGTGTTCCACTGCATCGCGATCTCGCAACTCAGTCCGGCATCGTCGTTCTCCGCACCGATTTCAATGATCGTCGGGTTCGACACGCCTTTGCTCGCGTTTATGTGACGGACGAAATCCGCGATGCCGCCGTCGTAGTGGTAACTAACCGCACGAACATCGTCCACAACCTCCGAGACGTCGTCGGCGTCGCGGATAGCAGTGGTGCGCTCATCGACCAACTCGATGGTCATGCCCTTGTTGAGGAACGCCATTTCCTGGAATCGGCGGGACAGCGTGGTGAAGTCGTAATGAGTTGTCTCGAAGATGTTTGGATCCGCCCAGAAAGTGACCGTGGTTCCGGTGCGGTCGGTCTTCTCACCCTTGGCTAGGGGGGCAGTGGGCACGCCGTGTTCGTAGGTTTGCCGGTAGACCAATCCATCGCGATGAACTTCGACGTCCAACCGCGTGGACAGCGCATTGACGACGGACACTCCCACACCGTGCAGACCACCGGACACCTGGTAGCCGCCACCACCGAACTTGCCGCCTGCGTGCAAAACAGTTAACACGACCTCTACCGCGGGGCGTTTTTCCACCGGGTGTTCGTCAACGGGAATGCCGCGGCCGTCGTCACTGACCCGCACCCCGCCGTCGGCCAGGATCGTCACGGAGATGGTGCTGGCGTACCCAGCCATCGCCTCATCGACGGAGTTGTCGACCACTTCGTAGACCAGGTGGTGCAGACCCCGCTCGCCGGTGGAGCCGATGTACATGCCCGGGCGCTTGCGCACCGCATCGAGACCCTCGAGCACGGTGATGGCACTTGCGTCGTAGGACACCTACGGCCTCCTTTTCGGGGCGGACTTACACGGGCGGACTTACCGCCATGAAATAGCACTCGTGGCCCGGTATGGGCCAAGTGCTCAGTCTACCGTCGGGGTGGGACATTCCGCACCAACGACCTGCCCCGAATCGGGCCGAGAATGTGGAGTAGAGGGAATCGCCCCCTAGGTCACGTATAGGGCTATTAAATATCGGGGTTTCGCCCTCAGCGGAGACGTCGGCGGGAAATCGGGGCTACCCAGCAAGCCCGCTAGCCGAGCCACTTGACTCCGTGAATCAGCCATACGTATCCCGTGGCCCCCTGCCCTTGACCACCCTGGGGCCCGCACGCCAGGACGGGGCGTCAGGACCCTTCACGGTGATGGTGCCTACCAACTCCTCCCCCACGGCCTGCGCTACTTGACGCCGAAGGGAGTCGCTGAGCAACCGAACCTGGGTTGCCCAGGCGGTGGAATCGGCCCGTAGCACCAGTTCTCCCTCGGTCCAGGACTCCACCGTCACATGGGCGGCCACCTCCGCGCCGACCACATCCGCCCATGATTCGGCCAGCCGGGCCATCGCAGCTGATCCCTGCCAGCCTTGTTCGGCCAGAAAGTCTTCGACCACTGAACCCACCAACTCCGGGTCCCGGGATGACCCTGAGCGACTACCGCGCTGCTTGCGGCGATTCGACTTCTGTCCACTTGCCCGCGCTCGACCGAGGGCGCGTGCTGCAACACGCATAGCTTCGTCGTCGGCTACTTCTTCAGGAACGTCGTTGCTCATGCTCGACTCACCTGACCCTTGACCACCGCGAAACGCGCGCCGTCGAGTTCCTTCGGAACATCTTCTTCCACTGCTGCGGTGATGAAAACTTGCGAGGACGAATGCACCATCTGCGTCAAATGACGACGACGTTGCTGATCGAGTTCAGCGAACACGTCGTCCAAAATGATGATCGGATCCACGCCATCGGCGCGCAGCACATCGGCTGCTCCGAGTCGTAGTGCCAATGCCATCGACCATGACTCTCCGTGCGAGGCATAGCCTTTGACCGGAAAACCATCAAGTTCAAGTTCGAGTTCATCGCGGTGCGGACCCACGAGTGTGACGCCCCGACGAAACTCATCATCTACTCGTGCATTCAAGTCACTTAAGAGCGCGTCGTGAATGGCATCGTGTGAAGCGGTGGGACCACTGACGGCGTCTTGCAACATCGGAGATGACGGTTTGTAACGAATGTTCACCTGAGCAACGCCGGCGATGCGTTCATACGCCTGGTGAACATGCGGTGACACATCATCGATGAAGTCCTGTCGGTTACGGATGATGTCGGTTCCGAACTCGATGAGTTGTTCATCCCACGCACTGAGTGTCTCCCGCATACTTGATGATGCCCGTCCTCCCGCGGACTTCAGTAATGCATTGCGTTGACGTAGCACCTTGTCGTAGTCCGCACGAACCCCAGCAACTCGTGGATGACGCTGAATGGTCATGTCATCGAGAAAACGACGACGATCTCCCGGATCACCGCGAACCAAAGACAAATCCTCAGGAGCAAAAACAATCGCCCGCACAATCCCAAGGATGTCGCGTGCCCGCGTGGCGGCTGCCCGATTGATCCGCACTTTGTTCGCACCGCCAGGGTTTATCTGCAGATCAACACTCACGGACCGGTCTTCCTCGCACACCCTCGCTCGCACCACCGCGTGGGCGGTTCCCGCTCGGACAAGTGGCGCGTCTTGAGACACGCGGTGACTAGTCAACGTCGACAAATACGCGATTGCTTCGACGATGTTGGTTTTTCCCTGCCCGTTCAGGCCGATGAACGCCGTTACCCCGGGGGTGAACTCCATGTCCGCCTGTTCATACGAACGGAAATCCGTCAGGCTCAGCGCCTGGACCCACATGGTCAGCCGGTGAGACGAACGGGCATCAACAAGTACTGATAGTCACGCATCGGGCCGTCGTCGTTGACACCCACCATCACCGCCGGACGAGTTGCCTGGGTGAACGCGAACTGCGCTTGCGGGGCACCAATCGCAGCCAGGCCGTCGAGTAGGTAACCCGGATTGAAGGCGATCTCGATGTTGTCACCTTCGATTGCTGCCTCGAGTGACTCCTCAGCTTGTGCGTCGTCGCCGGCACCAGCGCGCAAGGCAACCTCTGAATCCGCGAACGTTAAGCGCACTGGTGTGTTGCGTTCGGCAACAAGGGCTACTCGTTTCACAGCTTCGATCAGCGCTGCCGTATCAACAGTCGCGTGCGTAGAAGATTCGTTAGGCAACAAAGATCGATACTTCGGGAACTCCCCGTCAAGCAATCGCGTTGTGGTGCGACGGTTGTCACCTTCGAAGCCCATGAGACGTTCACCCTCGGGTGGCAACGACAGCGACACACTCGATCCACCACTCAATGACTTTGCGGTATCGGCCAGGGTCTTCGCTGGCACCAACAACTCGGCATGGATCTTGGAATCGACTGGAGCCCACTCAATTTCACGAACGGCGAGACGGTAACGATCAGTGGCCGCGAGCACTATTGATGAGCCATCAACTTCCACGCGAATACCGGTGAGTGTGGGGAGAGTGTCATCACGTCCAGCTGCGATAGCTACTTGTGTGACGGCATTGCCGAAAAGACCAGCATCAACCGTGCCACTACTCTCGGGCATCTGCGGTAACGCCGGGTAATCCTCCAACGGCAAGGTCGGCAAGGTGAAGGACGATCGCCCGCACGTGATCATTACGCGATTGCCTTCAAGCGCAATGATCACTGGTTGTGCGGGAAGTGAGCGAGCGATGTCGGAGAGCAATCGGCCAGACACCAGAGCTTTACCAGCTGCGTCGATGTCTGCATCGAGGGTGGCGCGGGTGGAGACTTCATAATCGAAACCACTCAAGGAGACAGTGTCGCCGGAGGCTTCCACGACCAATCCAGCAAGGACCGGCAAGCTCGGTCGGTTGGGCAATGTTCGAGCAGACCAGGCAACGGCGTCGGCGAGTGAATCGCGTTCAACTCGGATCTTCACTCGTGTCCTCCCTTGTACTTCGTTGTCTTCAGATGGGTGGAGCCCTTAACACTGGGACTGCTCCCACGAGTGCTGACAGTACGGGAGTCGTCCACAGTGGCCGTGTCGTTGTTGGTGTGAGGATTCATGGATCTATGTATGTACTCATCGTCATCGGTGGTGTGGAAAGTGTGGATGAGGGCCCTGATTACCCGTAAACCCGTGATGTGTGTCTGTGGAGAGTGTGTGTGGCCAGAACCGGGATTGTGGTGGATGGTTGGGGACGACGTCGGTGCGTGTTTGGTCTGTGCACAGGAGCGGAGCGGATGTCCACAGCGGCTGGTCTGTTGCATGGGGTAGGCACAGATTTCTGTCCACATGTCATCCACAGGTGGGGATAGCCGAACGTTTCGCGCAAATCGGACACCTCGACGTAAGTTATTCACATGTTTATACACAGGTGTGATCCACAGTTGGGGAGAAGGTGGGGATAGTTGTGCCACACGAGCCACGTGGGATCGATGTTGTGAGTGTGAACAGCGGGGAGGGAGGATCATTACGCCGGCCGAGGTTGGGACTTGATGCGGCTGGTCAGGTCGGTTACCTGGTTGAACAAGGAGCGACGCTCGGCCATGAGTTGCCGGATCTTTCTATCGGCGTGCATAACCGTCGTATGGTCACGACCACCGAAGGCCTGCCCGATCTTCGGCAAGGACAAGTCTGTCAACTCCCGGCAGAGGTACATCGCAATTTGTCGGGCCGTCACCAGAACCCGCGAGCGGCTGGCACCGCACAGATCCTCCACCGTGACACCGAAGTACTGCGCCGTGGCACCCATGATCTGGGCTGCGGTGATCTCCGGTCCGGTTTCCGAAGGCAAAAGGTCCTTCAACACGATCTCGGTGATCGTGAGGTCCACCGGTTGACGGTTGAGGGATGCGAAGGCCGTCACTCGAATCAAGGCACCCTCAAGCTCACGGATGTTGGTGCTGATCTTCGAAGCGATGTATTCCAAAACCTCCGGAGGCGCTACTAACCGCTCGTGTTTGGTCTTTTTCCGAAGAATGGCGATACGTGTTTCAAGGTCCGGTGGCTGGATGTCGGTGATCAGGCCCCACTCGAACCTCGAACGCATTCGATCCTCGAATTCCTGTAACTGCTTCGGTGGTAGATCCGAGGTGATAACGATCTGCTTATTGGCGTTGTGGAGGGTATTGAAAGTATGGAAAAACTCTTCCTGAGTCTGGACTTTTCCGCTGAGGAACTGGATGTCGTCGACGAGTAGGACGTCGGTTTCCCGATAGCGACGCTGGAAGGTGGCAGCCTTGTCGTCACGAATCGAGTTGATGAATTCGTTGGTGAATTCCTCCGAACTTACGTAGCGTACGTGGGTGCCCTTGTAAAGGGTGCGCGTGTAGTGGCCTATGGCGTGGAGCAGGTGGGTCTTACCAAGACCGGAGCCGCCGTAGATGAAAAGTGGGTTGTACGCACGTGCGGGTTGCTCGGCCACCGCGACAGCAGCTGCATGAGCGAAACGGTTACTCGAGCCGATCACGAAGGTGTCGAAGATGTACTTGTCGTTCAGGCGTCCATCACCGGAGCGAGTGTCCGGGGAACCGGTACCCGGCCGACTATCGGCGGGACGGCTGGTGGCATCCCACGGCGCAGCAGGGGCTTGCGGTGAGGTGGGTGGTTCATCGGCGTAGGTGGCATCGGCCATTTCGTCGGTCGTGACGTCGTCCACAGCGGGCGTGATCGATGGATCCACGGTGACAGCGAGCCGCACCTCCTGCCCGATCGTCGCGGTGAGCGCCTCCACCACAATCGGCCGCAATCGGGTTTCCAGGACATCTTTGGTGAATTCGTTCGGCGCGGCGACGAGCGCGGTGTCGCCGATCAGGCCCAATGGCTGGGTCAAGGTGACGAAGGCCCGCTGCTGGGCTGGGAGTTGCTCCTCGGTCAGGCTGGCTAATGCCGCCTCCCAGTAGGGGGCAAGCTCGTTTTCCTCAGCCACGCCGCACAGCCTCCCCGTTCGTCAGCAATTTGTCCACACGGTTATCCACAGGTGTGGAAGCGGAAACGTCACACTAGCGACCCGGGTGTGGATACACAAGATGGGAGCGAAGATTTTCTGATCGAGATGTGGCGCGGTCACCCCGGTTTGACCCATTCTCGGTGCTGCCCTTACTCTTGGCTGCCCTGTCACGCACGGTCCGTGTGAGGGCAGAAGATTCAGGCCGCAGTCCCCAGGAGTTTCCAGATGAAGCGCACGTTCCAGCCCAACAACCGGCGTCGGGCACGCAAGCACGGTTTCCGGGCTCGGATGCGGACCCGGGCCGGACGCGCGATCCTCGCGAACCGTCGCGCCAAGGGCCGCGAGCGCATCTCCGCCTAACTTCTCGGCCCTCCTCGCAAGTCCCACCGGCTCAGCTGGTCGTACCACCTCGTTCGCTCTTTTCTGCCGCGATGCAGGAGGCTTGTCCCATGCTCCCGCGTCAGCATCGGCTCACTCGGCCCGACGACTTCAGGCGAACCATTCGCTCGGGAAGCAAGGTGGTCACGCCGACGGTGATTGTTTATGGCCTGGTGTCCGGTGGCGACGTTCCGCGGATCGGCGTGACCGTGAACAAGGCTGTGGGTGGTTCAGTGGCTCGACATCGAGTAGCCCGCCAGATCCGGCACACGATTGCTGCGTTGGTGACCGAACAACTGCCACCCGAACAACCAACGGGATCCTGCTGGGTGGTTCGGGCGTTGCCCGCTGCGGCTGGGTCAACGTCCGTGGCGGAAGACGTTCGCGAGGGTGTGCGCACGATCATCCAACGCTGGGAATCCCAGCGGCCATGACGGATTCACTCAAGGCCGTAGGGCGCGGTGTGCTGTGGGTGTGGGACCTCTCACTCGGGTACGTCCTACGCCTTGTTCTCCTGGGACTGATTCGGGCGTACCAGTGGGCGATCTCGCCCCTGCTGCCGCCCAGTTGTCGTTTCCACCCCAGCTGTTCTGCGTACGGTTACACATCAATCGCGGTGCACGGATCAGCCAAGGGCTTAGTCTTGGCGCTCTGGCGTCTACTACGGTGCAACCCGTGGAATAAGGGTGGCTTGGACCCGGTACCTGAACGAGGTCGGTGGCTTCCCGATATTCGTCCCGACGGCACGACTCGGCGAGAACCTGAACGGAGAACGGCATAACCCATGGCGATCTTGGAGTTGTTGGACGTTCCCGTCAGTTGGGTGCTTGTTCAGTTCTACACATTCTTGAGCTTGTTCATGAATCCCACATCTGGTTGGACATGGGCGCTGTCCATCGTCGGACTCGTCATCTTGATGCGCATTTTGCTCATCCCGCTGTTCGTGAAGCAGATCAAGGCGCAGCGCGGCCTGCAAATCATCCAGCCACAGATGAAGGAAATCCAGAAGAAGTACGCCGGCGACCGTGAGCGGCAATCACAGGAGATGATGAAGCTGTACCGGGAAACCGGTACGAATCCTCTGGCGTCCTGCCTGCCAATTCTGTTGCAGGCACCAATCTTCTTCGGCCTATTCCGCGTTCTGCAGTACGGCATTGCGCAAGAGCAGCCGATTGGTGTTTTCGCGTGGCCTCAGTATCAAGACTTGGTGGGCATCGCGCACGACGCAACTATTTTCGACGTTCCCTTGTGGGCCACGTTCTGGTTGGCCAGCGAGGTGGAGACTGAGACAGGTACAAGTGCCCTCACGGTGCGGATTCTCGCGGCGATCTTGATCGTTGCAATGAGCTCCACCACGTTCTTGACGCAGCGTCAACTCATTGTAAAGAACACCGCGCCCGATAACCCGATGGTGCGTCAGCAGAAGATCTTGCTGTACGTGTTCCCGCTGGTTTTCGCTATTGGTGGCGTCAACTTTCCGATCGGTGTGCTCATCTACTGGTTCACCACGAACCTATGGTCGATGGGTCAACAGTTCTACGTGATTCGCAACAACCCGCAGCCAGGAACCCCGGCTTTCGAAGCGCATGAAGCACGAAAGAAGGAGAAGGCGGCGCGTAAGGCGGCGCGCAAAGGCGGCACCGCAGTAACTGAGACGGACGCAGGCGAGGAAGTTCCCGACACAGCGTCGGTAAACCGTGTGCAGCCGAAAAAAGCCCCGCGCAGTAAGCGCAAGAAGAAGTAGCGGTCGAGTAGAACCGCTGGATCTGGAGACAACGTGAGCGACGACGAGACCACCACTGCCGAACCCTCGACCGAAACCGAAGGAGAAGCGGCGGCGGATTATCTGGAAGGCCTGCTGGACATCATCGACGCCGATGGCGATATCGACATCGACATGGAAGGTGAGCGCACCCAGGTCTCGGTGATCGCGGTTAACGAAGGTGACTTGCAGCATCTGGTTGGCGACGACGGCGAGGTGTTGAACGCCCTGCAGGAGCTGACCCGGTTGGCGGCGGCACGGGAGACCGGGGAGCGTTCCCGGCTGATGGTCGATATCGCCGGCTTCCGCGCCGGTCAGCGCAAGGCACTTGAGGAGACAGCTCAGACGGCTATCGCTGAGGCCCAGCGCACTGCTGCCCCGGTGACCATGGCTCCGATGAACGCCTTCGAACGCAAGGTGGTGCACGACGTCGTTGCCGCGGCAGGTCTGGTCAGCGAGTCCTCGGGCGAGGAGCCGGACCGCAGGGTCGTCATTCGCGTCTCGTAGACCGAAACCAGTCGAACGTTTCCCGTGAAACATGGCTCGGGCATGACCCCACCGCTCCCGGACTGGATGCTGCCGTTCGAGGCCGGCCTGACTCGTTACGCGGAGATCTTGGTGGGGCCCGGCATCGAGCGCGGACTGTTGGGACCGCGTGAAGCACCCCGGATCTGGGACCGCCACATACTCAATTGCGCTGTAGTGGCTGATCCGGCCGTGGATCTCTTGCCGTCGGGTGCGACGGTGGCGGACATCGGTTCGGGGGCTGGACTACCGGGTTTGGTCTGGGCTCTGGTTCGCCCGGACCTCACAGTCGTACTCATCGAATCTCTGCTTCGCCGGGCCACCTTCCTGACCGAATGCCTGCATAGCCTGGATCTGAGTGACCGTGTGACAGTGGTCCGTGATCGCGCCGAGTCGGTGGCAGGGGGTCCGAAGTCGGCGCGCCCAGGGCAGATGGACGTCGTCACCGCACGAGCCGTCGCCCCACTGGGGACCTTGGCGGCCTGGGGTGCACCACTGCTGGCACCGGGTGGAGTTCTCCTGGCACTCAAGGGCGAATCGGCAGCCGAGGAAGTGGGGCGAGACAGCCAAGAACTCGCCTCACTCGGGCTGATTGAAGTAGACGTTATCCAGGTGGGACACGGGGTTGTGGAGCCACCGACCACTGTGGTGACGGCCCGCAAAGATGGCAAGTAGAGATCGCCGGTAGAGGCAGTCAACCCATTGCGGCACAATGACGACCGTGAGTGATCACCCAAAGCCCCATCAATCCACGCCACACGAATCCACGCCACACCCCAGCGGACTCGGTTGGCCCACCGATGTTTCACGGGAAACATCTCCCGAACCAGGCCACCCGAGTGGGCTGGGTTGGCCCGCAGCCACTGTGGAGGCGGCCCGGTGACCAGGATTCTCACCGTCGCCAACCAGAAGGGTGGAGTGGGGAAAACCACCACAACCGTGAACGTCGCAGGCGCCCTGGCGATGCTGGGCAAGCGCGTGCTTGTGATCGACCTCGACCCCCAAGGTAATGCGTCCACAGCTCTGGGGATTGAGCATGGGGAAGGCACCCCAGACGTCTACGACGTTCTGTCTGATTCAACCTCTTTGTCACATATTATCCAAGAATGTGGTGATATTCCCGGGCTCATCGGCGCTCCCGCAACCATTGACCTCGCGGGCGCCGAGATCGAGCTCGTGGCCAGTGAGGATCGCGAGTACCGCCTACGCGCAGCGATCGACTCGTACGTAGCCGAACAGGATGCGGCCGGCACCCCACTCGACTACGTCCTCATCGATTGTCCGCCGAGTCTTGGCCTGCTCACCTTGAACGGCCTGGTAGCTGCTCGAGAAGTCCTGCTGCCGATTCAGTGCGAGTACTACGCCCTCGAAGGGCTCTCGCAGTTACTACGCACTGTGGACATGGTGGCCGGTCATCTCAACCCGGACCTTCACGTCAGCGCGATCGTGTTGACGATGTACGACGGGCGCACGCGTTTGGCTTCCCAAGTCGTGCACGAGGTTCGTACCCATTTCGGCGCACGAGTACTCGACACGGTGGTGCCTCGTTCGGTGCGAGTATCCGAAGCACCGTCGCATGCACAAACGGTTGTCACCTACGACCCCACCAGTTCCGGCGCCATTGCGTATCGCGAAGTTGCCGAGCAACTCGATGCGATCTCCGCAACCGAGGAATCCGCACCAAGCGCACAAGGAGCAAGCAATGGCTAAGCGAGGACTCGGCAAAGGACTAGGTGCACTGATCCCCACGTCTGATGCGCCAGCAACTAAGGCGGCATCTGAGGCAGCGTCTAGGGCAGCGTCTAGGGCAGGATCGAAGGAGCCAGCGAAGAAGGCCACCAAAGCTTCAGCACCCACGTCACCTCGAGCAGACGTCTCCGCACCGGCTGTCATCTCCTCTGATGTGGCGCGTTACGCGGAGATCGACGTGGACTCGGTGCGCCCGAATCCTCAGCAACCACGGCAAGTTTTCGACGAAGACGCGCTCGCCGAACTGACGTTCTCTATCAAGGAGATCGGCCTCTTGCAGCCGATCGTCGTGCGGCCACTGGATGGAGGCAACTACGAACTGATTGCAGGTGAACGACGCCTTCGCGCGAGCAAGGAAGCTGGACTGTCGACCATCCCGGCGATCATCCGCACTACCGACGACGCCGACATGCTGCGCGATGCGCTGCTGGAGAATCTGCATCGCGCGGATCTGAATCCACTCGAAGAAGCCGCCGCCTATTCGCAGATGCTGGCGGACTTCGGCTGCACCCAGGAAGAACTCGCGGGTCGTATCGGTCGCTCGCGTCCGCAAGTCACGAACACACTTCGATTGTTGAAACTGCCCACAACCGTCCAGACCAAGGTGGCGGCTGGCGTGATCAGCGCCGGCCACGCCCGCGCACTGTTGTCTCTGTCCACACCCGAGCAGATGGAATCGATGGCTCAGCGCATCATCGCCGAAGGCTTGAGTGTTCGATCTGTTGAGGAACTCATCACCCTCGGTGATGTGGATGGCAAGGCGCGCGAGCGCAAAGAACGCAAGCGCACCAAGCGAAGTGACGAGCTCGAGGATCTCGTCAGCGAACTGTCCAGTCGGGTTGCGGAGCAACTCGACACCCGGGTCAGCGTGAGTGGGCTGGGCCGCAGCAATGCGCGAGGTGCCCTGGTGATCGAGTTCGCCGATGCTGAGGATCTACGCAGGATCGTCGATCTGATCGATTGATCGCCCTTCGTCTATGATCGGAAAACTAGTACATATGATCTAGTTATCCGAACGATGAGGCGGTCATGAACCTTGGTGATCCGAGCGATGTCGGGCTTGCCCAGGTGCCCGCCCGGCTCCTGGCCGCACTGGCGCAAGTCTCAGGTGGCGTCACCATCAGACAACTCGCGCGGATCTCCGGTGTTTCCCTTGCACGGACTCACTACTGGGTGACCTTCTGGGCGGATCGGGGCGTTGTCACACAACTACACGCCGGCCGCGCACTCATGTGTTCCCTCAATCACGAACACATCATGACGGCAAGCCTCGTGAACTTGGCTTCTGCTCGAGCAGCCATCATGAAATGCATAGTCGCGGAAGTCGAGAAGTGGCCTCTGGTTCCTCTGAACGTAACGACGTTCGGATCATTTGCTCGGGGCGACGGCTCCGTGACTAGCGACATCGATCTTCTCGTCATTGTCGATGTAGACGATCTCGACACCTGGTCCGACCAACTTCAACTCGCTTCCGAAACTTTGCAGACCAAAATCGGCAATCCAATTCAGTTTCTCGATTACCCGGTCAAAACGTGGCACAACATGATGCATCAGAACGATCCAGTTGTAACCGAAATCCACAGAGACGGTATCCACATCTTTGGCGAGTACTTGACGATCGTCGAAGCGACATTCAACACTGAATGAGTGAATCGCAAGACAGGCAGAGTCGTGGAGACATCCACCGCCCATGTTCCTGCCCGAATCGCACTAGCCCATGCCTATGCCCGTGTTGCAAAGGCGGAACTCCACAGTGTCGAACACGCATCCAGGAGTGTCTCGGCGGGTAATGCCGTCTTGGCCGCCATCGCTGCCTCGGATGTTCTGTGCATCATCCATCTGGGCCTTCGATCAGGATCGACCAACCATAGTGATGCGGTTGAGCTTCTTAGGGAATTCGATACAGAAGCTGCTCGGGACCTCGTGGTACTCATCAAGGACAAGGCGCACGCCCATTACGGAGTAAGTCCTGTAGACCGGGACACGCTCACACGCATGATTCGCAGCATGGATCGACTGATCACCCGTGCGAACGAGGCTGTTGCCCGGCTCAAGCTTGAATGAGGGATGTGAAGACTTCGCCAACCGAGAGACCGTCGGCAACGATCGCCTGGGGCAGCAGCGAGGTCTCGGTCATTCCTGGAGCGACGTTGACTTCCAGGAACCACACGGTGCCTTCGGCATCGACGATCACATCGGTTCGCGAGAGATCGCTGAGGCCGAGCGCGGAATGCGCAGTGAGGGCAGCGTCGCTCACAGCGGATGCAACGTCGTCGTTCACCCTCGCTGGACAGAAGAATTCGGTCGTGCCCGCGGTATAGCGAGCGTGGTAGTCGTAGATGCCCGATTCGGGAACGATCTCCACGGCCGGAAGAACGCGTGGACCTTCCTCGGTGTCGATCACTCCCACTGCGAGCTCGGTGCCCTCGATGAAGCGTTGGATCATCGCGGTCTCTCCGTAGGAGAAGGCGGAGACCATCGCCGCAGGTAGGTCGCGCTCCTCGCGGACGATTGAGACACCCAGCGCACTTCCACCGCGCGTTGGTTTCACCACGAGTGGGAAGCCGATCCGATCTCCCACAGCCTTCATCACCGCCGGGGCACCAAGTTCCCGGAACGCCGACTGCGGCAGCACCACGAACTCCGGAACCGCGATCCCGGTTCCCGAGACCAACGACGACGCAACGGGCTTATCGAAGGCGAGCCGGCTGGCGGCGGCGTTGGAACCAACGAAGGAAATATCGAGTGTTTCCAACACATCTCGAAGCGCACCGTCCTCACCTGCGGCTCCGTGCAGCAGCGGGATCACGCAGTCAGGACGATGCTCGCGTAGGTACGGCAGCAGCCCTGCGTCGACGTCTGCTTCGGTGACTTCCCAGTCCGGGCGCGTGATTCTCAGCGCTTCAGCAACGCGACGACCCGAGCGCAACGACACGTCACGTTCAGGGGACAGACCACCGGACAGCACCAGGATCTGGCGCGCCGAGTGCCCGCTCACGCGAGTAATCACGCGACGTCCGGTCCAGGTGTTGCGGCTTCGCCGGCACCGGGAGCGTCAGTGCCCGACGCAGTGCCGAAGGTGCGTGCGATCTCCAACTCGGTTTCTACAACCGATGCCAACCGGCGCACACCTTCACGGATGCGGTCGGGGTCCGGGTAGCAGTAGGACAGCCGCAGATTCGAACTGCCCTGGCCGTCCACGTAGAAACCTGTTCCGGGAACGTAGGCGACCAACTCCGCGATCGCGCGCGGCAACATCGCCGTGGCGTCTAGTCCGTCGGGCAGTGTCACCCACGAGTAGAACCCG
>JAQCBM010000019.1 GCA_027729865.1 Actinomycetota bacterium | reverse complement strand
GGTGACCTGGATCATCGTCGTTGTCCTTTCGTTGCAATGGTCGTAGTTAGTAGAACTCTCGATAGGTAAAGGGACTACTTCTCTTCGATAAGAGACGGGTAAAGATCCTTGGATGGGGTGCGGATTCCCCGAAACTCCCAGTCGCCCCCCAGCGCAGTGGAAACAACTTCCTCGCTCTCGGTGGGCTGGGCGCCAACGTCGGTTCGGATGGGCGTGGGGCCCGTGACAATGTGGTTGCGCAAAGTACCCAGACCCTCGACTTCCACCTCCACTACGTCGCCGGGGTAAACCGGCCGAGAGAAAGCGGGGGTGCCGCTGAACAGCAGATCACCTGGCTCGAGGGTGATGGTGCGGGCGATGTCTGCCACGAGGTAGTGCATGTCCCACTCCATCTCGGACGTACTGGAGTCTTGCTTCACCTCGCCGTTAACGATCGTGCGAATCCGCTTGTCGCGGAAATCCCAATCAGTCACTACGCCGGGACCCACAGGGGCGAGCGTGTCCGACCCCTTGACGCGAAGCATCGAACCAGCGTCGGTGTCACGAAAATCGTGCAGGCCGTAATCGTTACCGACGGTGTAACCCATGATGTAATCCGCCGCCTGCTCGGGCGAAATGTTCCTGCAGGTTCGCCCGATGACGATGACGATCTCGCCCTCGTAGTTCAGCCACTTGCAGCCATCCGGTCGGACGATTCCCGCTTCGTGGGAATTGAGGGCAGTGATTGGCTTGTGGAAGTACGTGGGAGCCAAGGGCAGTTTGGTCATGAACTCCTCGGTGCGCGAGGCGTAGTTCAAATGAACGCAGATGATCTTCGACGGCTGGACAGGCGGTAGGTGGATCGCTTCATCAATCGCAATCACCCGTCCATCGCCGGACACGAGTTCCTCGCCACGGCGCTCGACTGTGCACGGATACCCATCCAACAGAATGCGTCGGAACTCGCTCATGCGACGGCCACAGGTGTTGCGGTCCAACCCGATGCAGGGCGATCGAACCACACATGCACCTGGCCAGTACCTACTGAGTTCTCGTATTCGCTGTAGAGCGTCCCGGGTGCGTTGACGTCACCTTCACCGAGTGCCCCCATCATCATCAGATAGTGGGCGAATCGAGCCTCAGGCTTGTACTTCAAGAATTCCGGCATGGTGTCGATGATGGATTTGTGATCTCCATTCTGCATCCAGTCAAGGCGCTCCATGTCTGCGGCATACGCCTCAGGAGTGAAGATGTGCTTGGGGTCGCTCGCCTCGTGATCTCGGATTTCCCGAAGTGGCCAAAACGTGTGCGACAGCGCCCCCGACGCGATGATGAGGACCTTACGATCGACCTTCTCCACAGCGGCCTTAACTGCACGACCTGCTCGAAGAAAGTCCTCGGAGTCACCCGTCTGACACACACTGATGGAGATCCAACGCTTATCGGCTAGATCGCGGCCCAGGAAGTCCCACAGGTTGATGGTTGCGTAGAAGACCGGCAGGTAGGGATCGTCAATCGGTGTCATCCAGGTCCCCACGCCGGCACCTTCTTCTCCGATGGCGCGCGCGAGCTCCGGGTCACCGGGATAGTCGTAGGGAATCCGCGTCATGCCGCGGGGGAGTTCCTCGGACGTGAAGAGACCTGCTCGACGGTCTTGTGCGGTAACGACGAATTCGACGGTGGTCGCCCAGTGCGAGTCCATGACGATGACAGTGTCGTAGTCAAGGGTTTCGAACTTGTCTTTGCGTAGTTTGTGGAGCCCAGGAACGAGAGAGATTTCCTGCCCCTCGTTCAGTTCCTTCCTGACATGTTCGGGAAGCATGATGGTTGGCACATGTGCAAGCAAGCCAGCGCCGACGACTTCACCCATGATTATTTTGTCCCTTCATTCCGTCCGTCTTTGTTCCAGCCGTTCGGTGCGTACACGGTGTTCTTCACATCAGCGTAGAAATCGAAGGACCACAGTCCACCCTCGCGTCCGATTCCGGACTTCTTGGATCCGCCGAAGGGTGCGGCCAGGTCTCGCACGAAGAAGCAGTTCACCCAGATGGTGCCAGCAACCAAGTGCTTGCAGAATGATTCGGCGCGGTCCCGGCTTCCAGTGACGACGCAGGCCGCGAGGCCAAAGTCGGTGCCGTTGGCTAACTCCAGGCCGTCGTCGTCGGTGGTGAACGTCTGCATCGTGAGGACTGGACCAAAGACTTCCTCACGCAGGATTTCACTACCCGCTGGTGCGTTGCGGATGAGTGTTGGCCGGAAGTAGTGAGGACCGAGGTCGGTGTTGACCTCGCCGCCGTAGGCGATGCTGGCACCGTCGACCACGGCTCGATCAATGAATCCCTGGACGCGTGCCACGTGATCAAGATGGATATTCGGTCCGATCTGCGTTTCCTCATCACGTGGATCGCCTTGCCGGATCTGAGATGCGCGCTCGGCGAAGCGCTCGGCGAAAGCATCAGCAATGCTTTCTTGGACCAGCAGTCGCGTGCCCGCCAAGCACACTTGCCCAGCGTTGTCGTATTGCTCGATCGCAAGATCGACAGCAAGATCCAAATCAGCGTCGTCCAAGATGACCGTGGGGCTCTTGCCACCCAACTCGAATGAACATGGAGTGAGGTTTTCCGCCGCAGCCTTAGCAACGAGTTTCGCGGTAGGGACCGATCCGGTGAAGCAGATTCGTGCCACCCGCGGATCCGACGTTAAGGCGGCACCAGCCTCAGGACCGAAACCTTGCACCACGTTGAAGACACCATCAGGAAGTCCCGCCTGGTGCGTGAGGTCAGCGAAGTAAGACGCCGTGAGTGGCGCCCACTCCGGTGGTTTTAGGACCACGGTGTCGCCCGCAGCCAGTGCCGGCCCGATGCGCCACGTCGCCAGCATCAATGGTGCGTTCCAGGGAGTAATGATCACGGTCGGCCCAGATGGATCCCACGAGACGTGGTTCTCGTGTCCACGTGTCTCCCAGACCGGGTGATGAAGCTGCTCGACCGCGAAGTCCGCGAAGAAGCGGATGTTCATTGCGACTCGAGGCATCACGCCGCGTCGATGCGAGCGAAGAAGCGAGCCGTTGTCTCGGGTTTCCAACTGGGCAAGTGGCTCGAGGTTCTCTTCCACGAGATCGGCGAGCTTGCGAAGTACTACGGCTCGCTCCTGTGGCGTCCACCGTGACCAGTCTTTGAAAGCTCCGCTCGCTGCGGTGACAGCTGCGTCGGCTTCAACTGGCCCCCCTCGGTGAACGTCGGCGATGTGCTCGCCGTCAATGGGAGAGACGCTCGGGAAGGTGTCTGCAGAAGACACTCGCTGACCCCCGATCCAGTGTCGGGTATCCACCGTGACTCCGGCGACGGTGACGGTATCCATGCGTGTCCTTCGCTTTCCCAGACCTACGTATTTCGTTCGGACCCTAACGGATTTGAGCGATCGAGGAAAGGGCTACCAGCGAACGTGCAGTGCCTCAGGGGCGCGGAACTCCCACCCACGCATGCGGACCTCGTGCTCGGGATCAAGCGTGAGGTCCGGGAGAGCCTCGGCCAGCAGGTGCAGGGCAATCCGTTCTTGCCCCCGGGCAAAGGCGTGGCCGGCACAAAAGTGCGGGCCCAGGCCAAATGCGGCATTAGATCGCCTTTCGCGGTGGATATCGAATACCTCGGGCCTATCGAATAAGGACTCGTCGTGGCACGCACTCGCCACGACGGCCCCCACGGGTGCACCAGCCGGAATCACCGTTCCGTGGAAATCCACATCAACACGGGCTTGCCGCGTCTGGGTGCCAATGGGTGCAACCCACCGCAGCCCCTCATGAACGATGTCGTCCCACCGATCGGGCTCCGCGCACGCGAGTTCCCACTGAGCGCGATCGGCCAGCAGTCCGTACAGGCACGAGGCTGCCCCGTGCCCCGGTTCTTGCATGCCTCCCAAGATGATCACCTTGAGCGACGGTAGGACCTCGTCCACAGTGCGAGGTTCACCTTCAGGTCGCCCTGTCGTGAGCATGTGCGAAATCGTCGAATCATCGGGGTCGAAACGCAGACTCTCCATGTACGGGCGCAGTTCGGCGTCGATGGCGGCCGCAGTGGCGTCGTTAATTGCTTGTTTCTCCGGATCACGTTCGAAATTGATGGCGCCCATCGCCAAACCGTGGAACCACTCACGCAACGTCTCCGCGCTCAGGTGGCCTAAACCGAGAACAGCTCCGAGGCTAAGGACCGAGATGGGTTCGAAGTACTCGGCAACTAACTCGGCGGAACGCTCTGGCTTGGTGCGCACGCGGTTCAAATACTCCCGTGCGATCGGCTCGACGAGCTCGTCGATATAACCGGCAACAGCACGTGGACGGTACTTCGTGTCGAGGCTCCGACGTTTGTCCAGGTGATCGTCGCCGTCGACCGTCAAGATGGTGGGACCTCCGAAGGAAAGGTCCAGAGGAGACCCGTCCACCACGGCACTGAAAAGATCAGTTCGGGTGGTGACGAGTTCCACGGCCTCGGCGCTCGTGGCGAGCCACAGATTGACGGCCGGCACCCAGACAACAGGAGTTTCCGTGCGCAATTGGGCGTATATGGGATAGGGATCTCGTTCCAAATCCGCGACCGTGATGGACTCGGCAAAACTCGGCATCGTTATCCCCGCATAGGTGGTGGTGGCTGCGTGGCGTCCTCGCGTTCCACTCCTCGGATCATTTCACGCAATGCTTGCGCAGCAGCCTGCTTTTCACGATTCCCTAAGTGCTGGGTGACCTGGCGCTCCTGCGCGTTGAACTCTGGGAACAGTCGCTTCATCAACTTGCGACCCGCAGGCGTGAGATTGACGATCACGAGGCGTCCGTCGGTCGTATCCCGTTCCCGGGTGATGAGACCGCGCTTTTCCAGCGTTGTCATGACCCCACTGAGTGTGGCCTTGGAAAAGCCACCCTCAGCGGCGATCTGTCGGGTCTCGATCGGTTCCCAGATCCAGGTGACCCAGAGAACCACGAATGCCGTCCAGGTGAGATCCGAGCGTGCCAGGACGGTTCGCTCGAGGTGGTTCCTGACGGCATTCGCTGCGCGAAATAGGTTCGATACGACGGACATCGCCTCGAAATCCAATTCGAGGTCTCCAAGACGACCCCGGACAGCGGATTCTGTTTCGCTGAGCGTGTGCTGGCCGGCCATTTGTGCCCTCCCCGGTTCTGAGGGGGTCACGCTAGTGGAGTGACGAAAGTCCTTGCGCCCGATGCCGAGGTAGTCCGATAATTTGGGCCCTAACGATTAGTGCGGTTTCAGGAGGACCTATGGCAACCACGACTTCGGTGACGCTCGCGGATTTGGACCTATTCGCCGATGGGGCGCCGTGGGCGACCTTCGATGAGCTCAGGGCGAGTGATCCGGTTTCGTGGAATGACGAGGATGCGCCCAATAGGGGCTTTTGGGGCGTGACCCGCTACCAAGACATCGTGGAGGTCCTTCGCGACACCGAGACGTACTCGAGCGAAATCGGTGCGGTCAACCTCGAGGAGCTCGACCAAAGCCAGATCGAGATCCGCAAGTCGATGCTGGAGCGGGACGGTACGCGCCACCGAGCACTACGAAAGTTGCTTCAGCCGGCATTCACCCCGAAGTCGCTCGCGGTATATGAGGCCTTCCTCCGCGGGGTCACAGCCAACAGCTTGGACCTGGCGCTGGCCAAGGATCAATTCGACTTCGTCGATGAAGTCGCGGCGGACTTTCCCATTCGAGTCTTGGCACGTTTGCTAGGCGTGCCTGAAGAAGACACCGATCAGCTGATCGAGTGGGGCAACCGCATGGTGGGGAACACTGATCCGGAGAGCGCCGATGTGCTCGCCTCGGATCCCGATAGTGAGAAGTACCGCGACCTTCCGTTCCGATCGCCGGCGGCACTTGAGGTATTTGATTACGGTTTCGCCCTCGCGAATGCACGTCGCGGTGGCGATGGAGATGACCTTGTGTCTCAACTTGTGAACGGGACCCCGATTGACGGTGTACCCCTTGATGATCGGGATTTTCGCAACTACTTCTTGTTGCTAGTAGTCGCAGGCAATGAGACGACTCGACACACGATCTCCCACACGATGAACCACCTGATCAACCACCCCGATCAAATGGAACTTCTCCGCCAGAACCCGGACAAGATCGAATGGGCAGTAGAAGAGTTTCTGCGCTACGCCAGCCCGGTGTACCACTTCCGCAGAACCGCGACCAAGGACACCGAATTAGGCGGACGCAGCATCAAAGCTGGCGACAAGGTCGTGGTGTGGTTCGCCTCGGGCAACCGGGACTTCGATGTCTTCGAGGATCCGTATCGCTTCGACGTGGAGCGTCGACCGAACGAACACATGTCCTTCGGTCGTGGCGGACCACACATGTGCCTGGGCAATTCCCTAGCAAGGTTGGAGATCCGCGTGATGTTCGAGGATCTACTCAGTCGAGATGTGGACCTGCAACACAACGGCTCGATCGATTACCTGCGCTCGAACTTCATTCACGGCATCAAGCGATTCCCGGTGAAAGTCACGAGCCGCTAGGCCCGGGCTACCTGCTCGAGGAAGGCTTCAACGAGCGCATCGGCACGTTGGGCGGCCTCTGCCTCGATGGCACGGGTGTGCGCCATGAGAACGTCGGGGTTCTGGCCGTCCTTTTCAACGAGCGCATAGCCGTCACAGTCGAGCCAGAGTTGCAGTTCGTGGGCAGTGAGCTCGGGGTGGAACTGCAGTGCAAGATTGCGCCGCAGGGTGAAGGCTTGCGACGCCCTGCTGGTGCGGGCTATCTCGGTTGCGCCGGGCGGCAGTGTCCAACGGTCGTAATGGAACTGGAACCAGGGCCCGGCATCGACGAGGTCCGGGTCATCTGTATGCAGCGTGCTCCAGCCGATTTCGCAGGTGGGCGCTCGCCCTACGGTGCCGCCGTGGGCTCGGGCGAGCAACTGTCCACCAAAGCAGATTCCGAAAACCGGAATACCCCGTCGATCAGCCTCCTGCAAGTACTCCAACTCCGGGAGCAACCAGGTGCCGATGGTGTTGTCATCCCAGGCACCCCAGGGTGATCCCATCGGAACGATGACGTCGTAGGCATCAAGGGGAGGAAAATCGAAGTCCACGTTGGGGGAGTAGTACCGCTCGCCGGGCACCACCACCCTTTCGTCGATCTCGAAACCCCGTTTGGCGAAGGCATCACCAATCGGGCCCGGAGGGCTCGTGTGGTCGTGCTCGATGAATAACGCCTTCATTTCACTCCCTCTCGCTTGCCTTCGGGACTAGTATCCAGTAATTCGTTGGCTACCGAACGATCTAGGGGATTTTGGATGCATCACGATCTTTCCGATGTCCGACAGGGCCTGCAAGACGACGGCGTTGATGTGTTGCGCCTCATCTACAGCGACGTCCTCGGTATCACTCGGTCCAAAGATTTGCTCGTCTCGCAACTAGAGCGGGCGGCTGCCCACGGACCAGCGTTCTGCCAAGGCGTATGGGTGACGAACACCCGAGGTGGGGTGCTCGACGGACACGGCAGCATTTCCGATGGTCTACCCGATCTTGTGTCCCGATTAGACGCGGACACGATCCGCAAGATGCCGTGGGAACCGGGCGTCGCCTATGTCATCGCTGATGCATTCGAACCCAACGGCGACGTCTCGCCGGTTGCACCACGCTCGGTTTTGAAGGCGATTCTGGGTGGATACCAGGCGCAGGGACTTGTTCCTGTGCTGGGACCTGAACTGGAGTTCTATCTCGCGCACCGACCGGATGGCTCGTGGGAGCGGGTCCTGAACAAAACCGGCCGGGTCTATACGACCGGCAGCATGGTCGACCCTGAAGGCGTGTTCTTGTGGATGCTTCGGATGATCGATCAGCTCAACATCGGCGCATTCGCGGGTAACCACGAGTTCTCTCCGTCGCAGTACGAAATCAACCTGTGGCACTCAGATGCGCTTGATGCCTCCGATCGAACTTTCATGTTCAAGACTGCGGTGAAGGACCTCGCTGATCGCAAAGGCATGTTGGCGACATTCATGGGCAAGCCGTGGAACGACGAAGGCGGCAGTGGTTTCCACGTGCACTTCTCGGTCACCGATCCTGATGGCACAAACAAGATGCACGACGGTGGATCGGAGTTGAGTCCGGTTGCCCTGTCCATGATCGCTGGAATCATCGAACACGCCAACGCGTTGTCGGCATTTACGAACTCCACCATCAATGCCTTCAAGCGTTTGGGTCCGGACACCTTGGCGCCCTATCGTGCCAACTGGGGATGGGATAACCGCAGCACTATGGTTCGCATCCCTCCTGAGCGGGGACAAGGCACACGGCTTGAACTCCGCATCGGTGACGGAGCGGCGAATCCGTATGTGGTCAGCGCCGCCGTGTTGGCTGCAGCCCTGGACGGTATTGAGCGTGGATTGACACCTCCAGCAGCGCTTGATGGCTGGACGTACGAGGACGAGTCGGCCCCGGTCTTGCCGATGACCCTCAGCGACGCCTTGGACGCGTTGGCAGCCGACGAAATCCTCGCCGAGAAACTCGGATCGCTCTTCGTGGAAACCTTTGTGACCTTGAAGCGTGACGAGCTTGAGCGCTACCACGCCGAAGTTCCCGATCCCGATACGCGAGATGTAACCGATTGGGAGCTAGATGAGTACATCGAGGACTACTAGGAGTCGTTAGCTCGCGAACTGGTCGACTCGCTTCACCACTTCACGACAGAAGGATGGGTGCGCGGCCGGATCGTCAATGAAGATGCTCGGCTTGATGCAGAAGGTTGTCAGTCCCAAAGCCATCTGACGTGGAATTTCCTCCAGTGCAGGCTCGAGAGGTGCACATTCGTGGGGACTAGGGAATTCGACTCGTGTTCCCCCGACCAACTCGAATTCCTCGGGGGCGCGGCTGTACGGCTCAAGCGCGTGCCGTAGCGATTGCATGTGTTCGCTATCGATTCGTCCCAGCGGGTGGTAGCCGCTGCCGTACTCGGCCAAGCGCCGGACGATGGGACTACTCACGCCCTGGCCACCGAACCACAAGGTGGGGCCAGCCGCGGAGCTGGGTTTCGGATCGACATAGACGTCGTGAAATGCGAAGAACTCACCTGTGAAACTGGCAGGGGACGGCTGCCACGCTCGCTGCCAAATCTGTAGATGCTCGTCCAGGATCTTGCCGCGCGAACGGAAGTCCACACCGAGGGCCGCGAATTCATCTTCATGCCAGCTGACCGTAGGTTGCACCACGAGTCGTCCTCCGCTGAGGAGATCCAGCGTTGCCAGATCCTTCGCGAGTGCAAGTGGATGGCGAAGGGGAGCGATGAGGGCAACAGCACCGATGCGAATCCGGGTCGTGGCTGCTGCGATGGCTGCGAGCAGGATCAGGCTCGAAGGCCACGGCGTGGCTGGGTCTTGGTTGCCCGGCATCGCGTAATCCCGGGGGTTTTCCATGCGTCCGGAAGATCCGGCAGATGGCCCCATGACCACGTGGTCACTC
Organism: Actinomycetota bacterium; assembly: GCA_027729865.1. Classification (GTDB taxonomy): domain Bacteria; phylum Actinomycetota; class Actinomycetes; order S36-B12; family S36-B12; genus S36-B12. The sequence continues at coordinate 4,637 of JAQCBM010000019.1, read as the reverse complement.
ACCATGACCATGTCGAAGCCCGCGTCCTCGGCCTCTTGCGCCATGCGCACGAGGGCGGGCAAATCTCGTGGATCCGTGAGCGTCCAGTTTTCGGTGAGCACGCTCACCATGCGCGGTGGCACGTTATCGAGATTCAGACTCATCGTGCAGCAGTGTCCCGCCAGCGAAGGTGACGCCCACCTCTCGGTAGTAGCCAGCGATAATTTCACGGACAGGTAGCAAACTGGCCGGTTGGTCCCAGGGTGAATCGAACAGTTCTAATTCAGCGTCTCCAACCCAGGGCTGTCCGAGGTCAGGATCCACGCCACCCATCGTGACGATCTGGGCAAGCGACATTCCCTGGCCGGTAATGGACGGCATGAATCGGTGGTGCACCATCGGATGGCCGTTCACGAAGCCGTTTCTCTCGACTGGCTCACGCAAGGTGACCCGAGCTGTCGCTAGCCGATGGTCGTAAGCGGCGAGGCTGGCACCGAACATCCCGCCGGGTGCGATGCGTGGACTCGCCTTCCCGTGTTGGTAGGCCCGGGTGACGTGGATACTTCCCAACTTCTTGGGATAACCCTGGAACCAGCCACGGCCGATCGCGAAGTCGGTGGTGACCCAGATCAGTTCGCAGCGGCTATACGTGACACCTTGGTACTTGCAGCGCACGACGAAAAACGCCTCGAGGTATTGGGATCGAGAAGGATCGAGAAGCTCGGCGCCGGACTTGCTGCACGACTGCCAGTCAGCCCAGATCAGGGCAACGGCTCCGGGATCCTCATCTGCAAGTTCTAGCTCCGGGGGCAGCAGCGCACGAACTCGATCGACATCGGTGCGGTACTCGATGGTGAGCAAGGTTCCTGAGTAGTACCAGGGCATATCGGGGATGAGAGCAGAGCCACCACCAGGGGTGTACGGCGGAAGGAAGCCACGAGAATCACTCATGGAGGGGAGCCTAGCGTTTTTCGTTCGCATACGAACGAGTTTCGTTCAGGTCATGGCGCCATAGGCTGGCGACATGGGCCGCCCGCCTCGCCTGTCACGCGATGCTATCTGTGATGCGGCATTCGCCCTTGTGGTCGAAACCGGCGGTGCGGACTTCACCTTGCGAGATTTGGGGAATCGCCTCGGCGTCGACGCCACGGCTGTGTATCGGCACTTCGCAGACAAGGACGACCTTCTGCGTGAGGTAGGCGACCGTTCGATGGCTCCCGTGACCCGAGGCTTCACGATCACGGATGACCCGGCTGAGGACATTCGTCGGCTGTGCAGCCGGTTGCGCTCGGCACTGATCAAGTCCCCGGTCTCGCTTTCGATAGTGGCGGCCGGACCCACGCGTCGCCGTAACGAACTCTTGATTACAGAGGTTGTTGTGGGCGCTTTGCGGCGGATGGGTCTGGGAAACTCACGAGCGGTGATTGCCTACCACGCACTCATCGAGTACACCCTTGGATCTGCTTGGCTCGATGCGCCTCTTGCGGCCAAGGGTGCGCGGCGTTCGGCCACCTATCGCGCCTGGCGTAGGGACTACGCGTCACTCGATCCGGATGAGTTTGCGGACACTGTCGCGGTAGCGGATGAGTTGTACCCGTCAAGTGACGCAGTTTTTCAGGCTGGACTCAACGCGCTCATCACCGGACTCACTCGAGGTCAGTAAACGCGTGAGTACTCGCGCTGCTCCCAATCCGTGACAGCCGCCTCCCACCGGGCTACTTCCTTCCTCTTCAAATTCACGTACACATCAATCAAGTCAGGATGGAAGTAGGACCGCAGACGCTCATCGGCTTCTAGCGCTGTGAGTGCATCGGTGAGGGAGTGTGGAGTGTGTCGATCAGTGTTGGGTTCGGAATCGGCGTCACCGAGTTGTGGCTCGGGCAGTGGCAACTCACGTTCCACACCTGATAATCCGGCTGCCAACAAAGCAGCGGTGAGCAGGTGTGGGTTGGCGCTGCCGTCTGCCATGCGATGCTCAACACGAGTGCCTGCGCCACGCTGTCCGGGTACTCGGACTGTCGAGATCCTGTTGTCCCACCCCCAATTGGCCCAGTAACCCGAGAGCATGCCGGGTGTCAGTCTCTTGTATGAGTTGACGGTCGGGGCGGCAAATGCCGCAAGGGCTTCGTGGTGGTCGATCAGGCCGGCGATGAAGTGCTTCATGACCTGCGAGATGCCGTTGGGATCGGATTCATCGATGAATGCATTGGCGCCGGAACCGTCATTCAGACTCATGTTGACGTGGAGCCCATTGCCCACCGCATCCTCGAACGGTCGGGCCATGAAGGTGAGGTCGATCCCTCGTTCACGGGCAATCTCGCGTGCGAGCACCCTGAAGAGGAAAGCTGCGTCGGCGGCGCGCAATGCGTCTTGATAGTGCAAGGAGGCCTCGACCTGGCTGGGGGTGAATTCACTATTGGCCCCCTCGGGCTGGAGGTCACAGTCGTGGGCAGCAGCAACGATCTGCTCCAAGGTGCCGGTGGGGTCAGCTCCCGCTCCGATGCCGTACACCCGGTGGTCTGGGACGGGCAGTTTGGTCAGCGGTGATCTCCCCGACAGGAGGAAAAACTCCATCTCGAACCCGGCAACTGCGTGGAAACCATGAGTTTTCCACTTGTCCATGACCGTCGACAAGGCGCGCCTGGAATCCAGTGGGAGTTCACGACCGTCGGCGAAGTGGAGATGGGCCAAACCCACTTGTCGATCACGCCACGGTCGAAGCGAAGAACCGTCCAGGAGTGCCTCCATGTCGGGGAAGCCAGCACTCGTTGAGTAGTTGTCAGTTTCGAGAAACTCAAGGTCCAGCCCCTGCACCATCACAGTGATCGCGTAGTGGGTGGGATGCTCGCGCCGGTTCGAGGGAACCGTCTTGCCATGGGCTAGCCCCAGTAGGTCCGGAAACATAATGTCGATCTGCTCGGCCACTAGCTATATCTCCTCGCCCGCTGCGACACCGGTAAGGCGCCCAGCATCGACCACTTGATGATCATCTAGGTACACGCTGCAGTTGCGCATGGGAATGTCGAAATGGCACACACTGAATCGTTCAGCGTTTTCGTTAGCGCCGGTGCTGTACATGAAGTTGCCTTCGAAGGCGCGCGCCTCAGTTCCATTGAATTGAGAGCGGTCGTACAACTCAAGGTAGTCCCATCGTGCGGCAGGATTCATTCCCCAGCCTATGTGTGATGTGGCGTAGGCATCCTTGTCGAATGCCGACATGTACGACTTCAGCATGTCTGCTTGGTAGCCCTTGCCTTCAATCGCCACAACGTAGTCGTCTTCGATGATCATGGTGATGGGATCTTGAACGTAGTGCTTGAAGGTGATGTTGATGTCGCCTGGTGCTAGCACGATCTGACCGTTGACGCGGTGACGTGCGGGGAAGGCCAGCACCAGCCCTCCCGGCCAGTGGGCGATCTCTCCTGGGCCACCAATGACGCCGGTCGAGCCCGCAGTGAATGCGTCGGCCAACTCGACTTCGATGTGGGTGCCCATGTCGCTCGTAGCTCGCATGGTCTTCGCCGTGCGCATGAAGTCATGCGACTTGGCAACACGATCAGCCATGACTTCATCGTGGGGCAGCCGCTCGAAGATCTCAGGATGTTCATTGCTAATCATGAAGACGGACGTTCCAGCCCCAAGGATTTCGCGTAACTCGCGCGAGTGAAGTAAGCCTTCGACGGTTACATCGATCACTAACGGCACAGACGAGACGGCGGAAACCGCACCTGAGTGTCCTTTCAGCGCCAGGGAAGTGCCGGTAGATCGCAGCGCGACCGGACCACCATTGGCGGGGGTGCGCATCACCACTTCGAATGGCCGGGCGCCGAGGTACTCGGCCGCCAAAATTGAGGTTGCGACTAGTTCGGGTCGGCTGGCGCTCTCGGACAAGATCACCACCTCATCCCCGGGCTTCATGCCATTGAGTTGGAATTGCTCGGCGAACCGCTTGATCCACCGCCACTCGGTGTTTGCAGTGTTCATGGCAACTCCTGTCGATGTCGTGACCAGTGATCGGCTAGGGAGGTGTTAACGGCCTCCGGTGCCTCGAGGTTCAGCAAGTGTCCCGCACCCGGGATCACGACGACCCTTGAGTTCGGCATGAGTTCATCGATCGCATCGGCGTACGAGACGGGTGTCTCCTCATCCAGCTCTCCAACCATGATCAGGGTGGGAGTCTTGATTGTTGGGAGTATCGCTCGAGTGTCGTGACTTGCGATGGTGCTAAGCGAGTCAAGTAATCCGCTCAGCGGCACGCGCGACATGACTTCCACGGCTTCAGGCACCACATGTGCCCCGTGGGGTCCTGCCAGAGAAGCCAAGATCGCGGGCGCAGCGGCAGCGGGGCTTCCCATCGCCTCCAGACCGGCGAGCCGATTGGCACGCCATTCATCCGGATCGGTCCCGTCGAGCCCGAACTTGGGACTCGTGCACAGCAAGGTGAGGGTCCGAATGCGGTGCGGAATCTTGGCCACTGCGTATTGCGCGATCATTCCGCCGAAACTCATGCCCACAAGGTCGACGGGTGCGTCGGGAGACACTTTGTCAATGAAGGCGACAGCTGCATCCGCATAGGCGTCGAAGGACGTCGATTCGACTGGATCAGAGGCGCCGTACCCGGGCGCGTCCCATGCCACACATCGTTGGTCGGAGGATAG